>CAZIED010000039.1:0-13422 GCA_964538525.1 uncultured Pirellulales bacterium
GAGACTTTTTTAGAATTAGAGGATAATAAAAGGCTGGATTACTATAAGATGCAAAAGACACTAACCTAATTGCGGGAGACACTATGAAATTCACAGTGGAAAAAATGAAAGACCAAGATTGGCCTGCCGTGAAGGAAATCTACCAGGAAGGTATCGATACAAGCGACGCCACTTTTGAGACTGAGGCGCCGAGCTGGCAGCAGTGGGATAACGCTCACTTAAAAGATTGCAGATTGGTTGCCAAGACAGCCGGTCAAATTGTCGGCTGGGTTGCGCTGAGTCCAGTTTCCGACAGATGTGCGTATCGAGGTGTAGCTGAAGTAAGCCTGTATGTTATATCATCGGCGAGGGGACAAGGCGTGGGCAAAGCTTTACTTAAAGCAGCTATAGAAGAATCGGAGCAAATCGGTATCTGGACGCTTCAAGGCGGCACTTTTCCCGAAAATACTGCGAGCATAGCTCTTCAAAAAAGTTGCGGCTTTCGAAAAGTTGGTATAAGAGAAAAAATCGGCTGTATGAATGGACGATGGCGTGATGTTGTTCTTATGGAACGCAGAAGTAAACGAATTGGAATTTAGTCGGATAATCATGGAGAAGAAAAATGAGTCGATTAGAAGAAATATCGAAAAGGAGAAAAGCGGCGCATACAAAATTACTGTCTCTCAAATCTAAAGTTTATAAAGCATTTCTGGAAATGGAGAAGGCTGCTTACTCTGACGGTGCCTTACCTAAAAAAGCCAAAGAGCTTATTGCAGTCGGCATCTCGATAGTGATTGGCTGCGAATCATGTATGCAGTGGCATATCGAGCAGGCAGCTAAAGCCGGGGCCACAATGTCCGAGGTCCTTGAGGCGATAGAGGTTGGAATGGAGATGGGCGGCGGCCCAGCTACCGTATCAGCAAGATTCGCCCTTGAAGTAATGGAGACCGTATTCAAAGAATAGGTAGGTGGAAATATGATGGATGCTAATATTATAAAGAAAATGGCGATTAAGTTAGGCGCTGACTTGTGTGGAATCGCATCAGTGGATAGTTTCCGCAAAGCTCCTGTTGGTTTCAGGCCGACAGACATTTATACGGACGCCAAATCCGTGGTTGTCATTGCCAAGAGATTTCCTGAAGGGCCGTTCTTGTCTAAGAGCCCTATTCCTTATACAGTTACCTGTATCACTATACTAAGAGAGGTTATCAGCCTCACCTGTGCACTTTGCTGCCGACTTGAGCAGGAAGATGGCGTCTTTGCGGTTCCCGTGCCCAGTGAGCCTTATGAATATTGGGATGAAGAAAAGCGGCAAGGCAAAGGAATACTGTCACTACGTCATGCCGGATATTTAGCCGGGTTAGGAGTTTTTGGCAGGAACACACTGCTGGCAAATGCAGCTTTTGGTAATCGCATTACGCTTGGGGCAGTCTTACTGAACGTAGCTCTTGAGCCTGACGATTTGGCAGACTATGATTTTTGCTCGACTGATTGTCAAATATGTATAAGAAGCTGTCCGGCAGGAGCTCTTGACGGAAAAAGGGTAAATCAGAAACTCTGTAGGGAAAAGACCGAGGGATATACCAAAAAAGGTGATCATGTCTATCTTTGCAATAATTGTCGTAAGCTCTGCCCAAACGGAAAGGGATTTAACAAAAAGCAGTTGATGGAGAAAAATTAAATGGGAAAACTAACTTTTTATACTGTGGATGTTTTTGCTGAAGAAAAATACGCAGGCAATCAGCTTGCTGTTGTACGAGATGCCGCGGGTCTATCTGATAGCCAAATGCAGAAGATTACTAAAGAGATGAACTACTCAGAGACAACGTTCATTCTGAGAGAGGAGCCGCGAGAGGGTGGTTATGACGTTCGGATATTCACACCGGCTGCGGAGGTACCTTTTGCCGGGCATCCAACGCTCGGAACCGCTTATATCATACAGAAAGAAATTATCAAAAAGCCCATTGACAAAGTAATCCTGAATCTGAAGGTGGGGCAGATTCCGGTGACTTTCGAAAAGGTAATCCGTAGACAAGACATTCTCTGGATGAAGCAAATTGAGCCTGCTTTTGGTGAGAATATCGAGGCCAGGGCAATTGTGCAGATTCTGGGTCTTGAAAGAAGCGAAATTGACAAGCGATTCCCGATTGAAGAAGTTTCGACAGGGTTGCCTCACATTATAGTTCCACTCAACAGCCTGGGTGCCGTCAGACGAAGCGCTATAGCTAAAGACAAATACTTTGAGCTTGTTAATAATAGGTGGGCAAAAGCAATTCTTATCTTTTGCCCGCAAACGAGCCGCAAGGAGAATGCCTTAAGAGTTAGAGTCTTTGGAGACTACTACGGCGTACCTGAGGACCCTGCTACTGGAAGTGGGAATGGTTGTTTAGCCGGGTATCTGGTTAAGCATCGCTATTTTGGAAAAGACCAGATCAATATTCGAGTAGAGCAAGGCTATGAAATAGGCAGGCCATCGCTGCTTTATCTGCGGGCGGAAGAAAAAGGCGGCAGGATAGATGTATCCGTCGGTGGGAAGGTCATAATGGTCGCAAAAGGAGAATTGGTTTAGACTACATTTTGATCTGTAGAAAAGAATTCAAGATGTCATTTCGAGCGAGCCGTAGGCAAGTCGAGGAATCTACTTTGTGAGCAGATTTCTCCACTTCGTCCCCGTTTCTGTCTTCGACAGAAGACATGGGGGCTTCGGTCGAAATGACGGTGGTCTTTTCTACGAAGAAATTAAATTTTGGATTTATTCAATGCTTTGCTGTAAATGATCGTAAGTGATTGCATAAATTGAAAAGGATGCTGAATGTATATTAAAGAAACTATGCAATGGGGTCGAATCGCACTTAGGCCGACAACTGAGGCCGACCTTGATTATGTGATTAAGATGGAAAGGTCTCCCGAAAATGCTCCTTTTATCAGGCAGTGGTCTATACAGCAGCACCAATCGGCCATTTCAGATGACAATATGGCACATTTGATAGTGCAGAAAACACCCGACAATAAGGCGATAGGATATATAATTCTTGTCGGTTTAGAAAATCCAGACCAAAGTATAGAGTTGAAACGGATGGTAATAGAAGAAAAGAGTAAGGGATTGGGAAGGGAATCTTTGCAGCTTGTTAAGAAAATGGTCTTTGAGAATTTAGGTGCACATCGGCTGTGGCTGGAAGTTATGGAACATAACGATCGAGCTATCCAACTCTATAAATCTGAAGGTTTTATTTCTGAAGGTATGCATTGTGAGAGCTTGAAACAAGGAGAAAATTTTGTATCACTAAAAGTTATGTCAATATTGGCTCACGAATACAATAGGCGACCTTGAGCAATGCTCTTTAGAAAATCTTTTAAGGATAGGTGATATGAATATATCGCAGAAACAAAAGTGCAGATTCGTTGATCTGAGCCATACTATTGAAGATGGAATGATTACATACAAAGGCTTGCCGGGCCCCGTCATAAGCGACTATTGGACCAGAGAGGCTTCAAAGGTTCATTATGAGCAAGGGACATCCTTTCATATCGGTAAGATTGAAATGGTGGCCAACACGGGCACTTATGTCGATTCGCCGTACCATCGTTATGCTGATGGAAAAGACTTATCCGAGCTTGATTTGGCATCTGTTGCAAATCTGGATGGTATAGTCTTTCGTGCTGATCCGACAAAACGCGCTATCGATAGAAACTTATTTGGCAAGACAAACGTAAAAGCCAAGGCTGTCTTAATCCATACCGGCTGGGATAAGCATTGGGGAACGGAAAAATACTTTGAGGGACACCCATATCTAACGCGCGATGCCGCTGAGTATTTGCGAGATAGTGGTGTGAGCCTAGTCGGCATCGATTCGTTGAACATCGACGATACTTCAGATGGACAAAGACCTGCTCATTCAATATTGCTACGGGCAGATATACCAATAGTAGAACATTTATGTAATTTATCTGAGCTTCCCGATGATGGATTTACCTTTTACGCTGTTCCAGTCAAGGTTAAGGGATTTGGAACATTCCCTGTAAGGGCATTTGCACTTGTTAATACATAAGGTTTATTTTTTAAATAAGGAGTTGCGAAATGCCACACAAAAAACTGGCACTTTCGATTTTGCCAGGCAGATACGCAATCTGCAAACTTGAATCAGAGGGGGAAGTGCCTGAGTGGACACAACGTAGTGAATTTTGGTCTGTGACAAAAACACAACAAGAGCTGTCAATTTTGTGTGCTGAAGACGATGTTCCTGAGAATATCAAGGCAGAGCGCGGATGGAAGGTTCTTAAAGTTGAGGAACCTCTCGATTTTTCACTAACTGGAATTATTGCGTCTCTTACAAAGCCACTTGCCGAGGCCAACATTAGTGTTTTAGTCTTATCGGCATATAAGACAGATTATGTTATGGTTCGAGAGAGCGTTCTTGACAAGGCTATTTCAGTTTTGTCTTCTGCCGGACATAGATTCATTGAATAAAGACCATAACCGTGGAGGATGTGACATAGGATTAAAACTATATTTTTAGCATTAGATGTTAATAAATAAGGAAATCAGAAATGTCATTTAAAAATCTTAAAATAACATGTGTGAAAACCGAAGGCCAATGCAGCCGTTCCAAAACGGGTGATACATTCTATGTGAGAAACGCAAAGTTGGAAGTTCCCCCGGGGCAGAGTATATGTATCTTTGCTCTTGGCAGTATCTTACAGCCTATCACGGCAGCGATTATCAAAAGCCAGGAAGGGCAAGGTCTCTTGGATATTTTAGATCAATGGCAATGTCCTGACCCGCTGGCTAAAGTAATCTTTAAGATTGAGGAGGAAAAACCTTAGAATTTCTAATACTATTGACCGGCGTCAAAACGGTTATTTTTACCACGGATACGCTGCATTTTAAGCCGTTAAGCGTGCCGAAAGTCATCTTTGGCCGAGAACGCCCGAATTGTACCACAAGTAGGACGAATATATCGGCTTCAATGACTTGCAAAAGGTGGTGGAATGTTATAAAAATATAATTTTGAAATTTTTGTTATTAGGCCGATTATATAGAACTTATGGGTACTACCCTCTTGCTTAAAGGAATAGCTGTAGGTTGTTTGATCTCGATCCCTGTGGGTCCGATCGCAATGCTCTGTATTCAGCGAACCTTAAATGAGGGAAGGATTCATGGAATAGTTACGGGGCTGGGGGCAGCTACCGCCGATGCCGTTTATGGTTTAATCGCAGCTTCTGGTCTGACGTTTATCTTAAATTTTCTGATTAAGGAACAGCTTTGGCTTCGCCTGGTGGGCGGCCTTTTTGTCTGCTATATGGGTGTAAGACTTTTTCGTTCAAGGCCGGTGCAACGGGACGCTTCAGGAAACGGCACGAGCTATTTTGGCAACTACATATCAGCATTTCTTTATACGCTGACAAATCCAGGTACGCTTCTTACTTTCGCGGCGGTATTCGCAAGTTTAGGTGTGCTACAAACAAGTGTACACTATGCCTCAACCGGACTATTAGTTGGAGGTGTGTTTGTCGGTGCCGGGCTTTGGTGGCTTATACTGAACGGCATTAGTGGTGTGTTTTTGAAAAACCTTGATTACGTTAAACTTGCCTGGCTGAACAAGATTTCCGGCATCGTTATCGCAGGTTTCGGAGTATTCGTCCTTGTGAGTCTGGCAATATGAAAAACCTGACACGCCGAACACATTGCGTCAGCTTTTTGATGCAAGATTTCCTCGAAGCGATAGAGGTTGAACCGTAGATGGGCAGCGGTGCTGCAGCCATACTGTGCAAGATTCGCCCTTGACGCCAATAAGAGCATTTACAACAATTGACGGTCTTTTATGGTGGAAATCATATTATGTTATAAATTCGTGGATGAAGAGCTATGCTGAGGATTTTTAAAGCTGAGACGGACAAAGATATTGAATCGGCCAGGACGCTTTTTGTTGAATACGCTAACTCTTTGGATTTTGACCTGGATTTTCAAAATTTTGATAAAGAGCTGGCTGATCTTCCCGGCGAATACAGCCTGCCGAGAGGTTGCATTTTGCTCGCTGAACACAAAGGCCAACCGACCGGTTGCATAGCGCTCAGACCACTAAGTGACCAAATATGTGAGATGAAAAGGTTATATGTCAGGCCACAATTTCGAGGCCTGGGAATTGGCAGAGCTCTGGCAGAAGCTATAATTGAGCAGGCCCAAAAGATTGGCTATTCTTGTATGCGATTGGATACGATACCATCAATGAAAACTGCAAGAGCGCTATATGAATCTCTGGGTTTTAATCAGATAAATCCGTACAGGTACAATCCGATTGAAGGCGCTGAGTTTATGGAGCTGAAATTATGGAGCTGAAATTATCAGGAATAATTCGGAGCAAAAATTATGGAAGTACATTTTAAAAAATATCATGGACTTGGCAATGATTATGTAGTAATCGACCCGAACGTCAAAGATATTAAGCTGACGCCGCAGTCCATTCGCCTGATATGTGACAGGAACTTCGGCGTTGGCTCGGATGGGATATTATATGGTCCCATCAAAGAAACTCAAAACTCAAACCTGTCCCGAGCGGAGTCGAGGGAACTCAAAACTCAAAACTTGTATGCACTGCGGATTTTCAATCCTGACGGCAGTGAGGCTGAAAAAAGCGGCAACGGCCTGCGGATATTCGCCAAATATTTGTTTGAGAATAAATACGTTGACAAAAAGAATTTCGATATCAAGACGCTGGGCGGTGTCGTTGAAGTCCAAATAAAAGACGATACCGCGAATTTAATAAAAATCGGTATGGGCAAAGTCACCTTCATCAGTACCGAAATACCGGTTTCCGGCAAAAAAAGAGAGGTTGTCAACGAGGAGCTTGAAATAAACAAAAACAAATTCAAGGTGACATGTTTATCTATCGGCAATCCGCATTGTGTGATTCCGATGGCGGAGGTTAGCGAGGAAAAAGCAAGACAGCTTGGGCCTTTTGTGGAAAATCACCAGATGTTTCCAAATCGAATTAACATGCAGCTTCTAAAGGTCATAGACAGAGGAAATATTGAGATAAGGATTTGGGAAAGAGGAGCAGGATATACATTGGCTTCCGGCAGCAGCTCATGTGCGGCAGCGGCAGCGGCCCATAAGATGGGACTGGTGGATAGAAACATAAATGTTAAAATGCCCGGCGGAACGTTGCTTATTGAGATCGGCAAAGACTGGGAAATCCAGATGACCGGCCCGGTTGAAGGAGTCTTCCAAGGATGTTTTCACGCAGATATAATGAGCAAGATTTCTTCAAAAGGTTGAAAGGCGATTTTAAAATTCGAGGTCGTCTTTAAAAACCATTTTGAAATCATAGACGTTGTTGAAGTCATCTATTGTATCGGCTGGCTGGGCACTCATCCATTCATGTTTTATCATCATGTAAACTATTTCGCCAAAATCTCTGGTAGTCTTGACGCCCCAGTTGTCTAATACCAGCATTGCCAATCTGCCCCACTTCTCTAATGCCATATCTCTTAGCCCCTCACAGAGTATTTGGCCGCTGACATGAGAAGGCTTGGCGGCAATTTTTTTTGCAGTATAGCCAAGCCCCTCGTACACAAATTTGAACGCTTTGAGGCTGTACCTGCTATTTTCTGCGGCAATTTCTTCGATGGTCTTTTTCATGTTCCTTCGTACCGTTGGAGATACAAGTTTTCGTCAGCTGACTTTCTGTCCGGGTTTTGCTCCGGCATCTGCCGTGAGCATGAAGATATCTTTTCCACCAGTGCCGGCTGCCAGAATCATCCCCTCTGAAAGACCAAACTTCATCTGCCTGGGCTTTAGATTGGCAAAGTATATTACGGTCTTGCCGGTCAGAGTCTCGGGTTTGTAGGCCTGGGCAATAGCGGCCATGCAGGTTTTTTGTAGGCCGCCAACGTCCAAAACCAGACGCAGCAGCTTGTCAGCCCCGGTGACAGCTTCGGCCTTTATGACCCTGGCAATTCGCAGTTCAATCTTTGCGAAATCTTCAATTGAGCATTCCGATTTAAATGGCTCAGCCGATTGTATCTGGCCTGCCGCGGCTCCGGATGCACTCGTCACGGCGGAGCGTGCCGTAGCCGGACGAGAACCTTGCATTTCTTTACTTTCATCCATCATTGCACTCACCTGTTTTGTATCTATCCTTTCAAACAACCTTTGAAAATCATTAATTTCGTGATCTTCTAACACTGCATTAACATCTGTAAAACTTAATTCTTTAATGTTTAGGAACCTTTCGACTTTTTCAGCATATTTAGGAAGGATCGGTTTTAAATAGATTGTCAGGATTCTAACAGCGTTTATTACAGCAGTCAAGATCTCGCGTGTCTTGTCAGGGTCGTTTTTGATAGTTCCCCATGGCTGATTCTGCTCAACGTATCGGTTCGCCTCGTCGGCAAGAGCGGTAATAATCCGCACCGCAGCGGCGAATTTGAGATTCTCGAAATTCTCAATAATATTTTCTTTAGCACCCGCGAATCTTGCGACAAGCTCGGCGCCTGCTTTATCTAACCGGCCGAGCCGGCCGCCTAATTTCTCCTTCAGCATCGGACCGCTGCGTGAGGCCAAGTTTGCAAACTTTCCGACCAGGTCGGAATTGATCTTGTTTATAAAGTCCTCCGTACTCAAATCTATATCGTCTATGCCGTCGGAGAGCTTGCTTGCGTAGTAGTATCTTAGATATTCGGGATTCAGATGTTTCAGATAGGTATTTGCGTTAATAAAAGTTCCACGTGATTTGCTCATTTTTTCGCCGTTGACGGTCAGAAAACCATGTACGAAGAGCTTGTCGGCGGTTTTAAAACCAGAGCCGATAAGCATTGCCGGCCAGAACAACGCATGAAAATACATTATGTCCTTGCCGATGAAATGGTACAGCTCGTATTCTTTGCTGTTCCAGAGCTTGTCAAAATCCAGGCCGTTCCTGTCACAATAGTTTTTTGCCGAGGCCATGTAACCGATAGGTGCATCCAGCCAAACATAGAAGAATTTGTCCTTTTCGCCGGGTATTTTGAAGCCGAAGTAAGGGCCATCACGCGATATGTCCCAGTCTTTCAGACCCGCTTTGAACCATTCGTCGAGCTTATTTGCCACCGATTGTTGAATGTACCCGCCGGCTATAAGGTCTTTTAGCCGCTTTTCATAGTCGGCCAGCTTGAAAAAGTAATGCTCGGATGTTTTTAGCACCGGCGTCGTTTTGCAGGTCGCACAGAATGGATTTATCAGCTCGGAAGGCCGGTAAATGGCGCTGCAAACCTCGCAGGAGTCACCGTACTGGTCCTGCGCTTTGCATCGTGGGCATGTGCCGCGGATGAACCTATCCGGCAGCGGCATATTGCACTTCTGGCAATATGTTTGTTCAACATCTCGCTTTGTAATTGAGCCGGCTTCGTTCAGGCGATTGAAAATCAGCTCGCTGAATTGTTTATTTTCGGGAGAGTGAGTGGTGTAATAATTATCGAATTTGATATGGAAGCTGTCGAAATCGGCGGTGTGCTGCTTGTACATTTGTTCTATGAGTGTTTCCGGGTTTATCCCCGCTGCACGAGCACTTATCATAATCGGCGTGCCGTGGGTGTCATCGGCACAAAAATATAAACACGTATGGCCGCACATTTTTTGAAAGCGCACCCAGATGTCGGTCTGCAAATACTCGACAAGATGCCCGATATGTATGGGACCATTTGCATAAGGTAAAGCCGATGTCACGATTATCTTGCGGGTCATATTATTCCTTATTTGTCACTGCTCTTGATTTCCTTCGATGTATTCTTCACTGCTGTCTATGGTATCGTCCTGTGCCTTTTGGACATCAGTAGGGCCGGAGATAATCTCTATCTCACCGAGTGGTAAGGCAGCTTTTCCGCCGCTGTCATATTCAACCAGCACCAGCTGAGTTAGTATTTGGGTGTCAACAATCGTGCCTTCGCCGTGTTTGGTTTTGACCCTGCTGTTCTTCCTCGGCAAGTTTCTTTTGAGCTCGGTATAAGTCAAGTCTTCGTATCGCAGACAGCATTTTAATCTGCCGCAAAAGCCGGAGATTTTGGAGGGGTCCAGCGTTGCTTTTTGCATCTTTGCCATCCTTATATTGACCGGCTTTAGGAGCTTGAGGAATTTTTTGCAGCAGCATTCCTGTCCGCAGGTTTCCACGTCGCCGAGCAGCTTGGCTTCGTCACGTGAGCCGATCTGGCGCATTTCTATTCTCGTCTGGTACTCTTGCGCCAGTTTCTTAACCAGCTCGCGGAAGTCCACTCTGCCGTCGGCCATAAAGTAAAAGACGACTCGTTCGCCGCCGAATATGTGCTCCACATCAACTATTTTCATGGGCAGGTTCATTTCCTTGGTGAAACGCCTGCAACATTCTATCTCTTCCTGGGCGATCCTCTCAAGGTGCTGCTCTTCGTTCACATCTGCCGCAGTTGCGTAACGGATGAATTTGCCGGCCTGCTCGAGAGGCAGCTCAATACCGCTGTCTTCGAGATACTTTTGTAATTGTTCATCGCTAAGTCTGAATCGTCCGCCTTTGTAGGAGGCAAGCTGTCCGGCAAGATGGCCTAATTCAAGTCCTTTCTCGGTCTCGACCACGACACGAGTGGTTGTCTTGGGGATATTGGTCTCATTATGCTCAAAAAAGCCGAGAGTGCTCATCCGGCCGTAACGAACCAGCATATATTTTTTATTTTTTGCCCACTTGGGTATAACTTTCGAAGCTTCCGGCATCTGATTTACCTCAAACCTTTTTAAACCCTAAATACAAAAATATTTAGCCCCACGTGAAACGTGGGGTCTTTTACATATTACAAAAAGTTTATTATATCAGAACCAGCAAGTTTCAACAATAGCTGCTCGAAAAGAAGCTTCTCGTTGACGCTGGCCTCCATCCAACGCAGCGTTTTGTAACAATCGGAAATTTTTCCCGCGGCTTGTTCGGGATCGAAACGGCCAGCCAGCTTTTTTAACTGCTCCGGCTGGTCGAAATTAATGACTTCTTTTTCCGGCGTGACATTTAGTTTCATTGCGTCCTGTAAAGCTGAAATAATTACGTGGATAGGGATCTTTTGAGATGCTCGATTGATATCGGCTTTGCTTGTAGTTTTGTCCAGACTGCTCCAGATAGCTGCGATTCTTTTACTTTCATCCAAAAGCTGCTGGGCAAATTCCACCGTATCGACAGGGGCAAAATCAGCCAATGAGCTTATTAGCTTCTTCTTGGCCTGGTAGAGATTTGCATCAGCCAGCTCGAGTTCCGCCCATCGGCAGGCTGTACCCAGGCTGCCGGAAGATAAATGTGCGAAGTATTGAGCCTTCTGCTGCTCAAGACCCATTGCTTTCAGTTTTTCTATTATCCTATCCGTGGTAATCTGGCCAAACCGGATTATCTGACACCTTGATTTAGTGGTTGGTAAAAGCCTTTCAAGCCGAGTGCACAAAAGCACGATACAACAATAAACGGGCGGCTCTTCCAAAACCTTCAATAGTGCGTTTTGGGAAGAGACATTGAGTTTTTCTGCTTCGCTTACTATGAATATGCTTCTTTGTGATAGCCTCGGCCTGATAGACACTTTATCAATTAGAAATTCCCGAATCACATCTATAGGTAATTCCACAGGCGTTTTTCTGTCTTTGCCGTCTTTGGTAAATTCTGCCAGCTCTTTATAGACGTGATTGAAGTCGGGATGTGTTTCGACCTGCAACGCTCGACAGGACCGGCATGAGCCACAACTATCTGAAAAGCTATTTTCTTTGGCCGGCTTCTCACACAGAAGCAGTTTCGCCCAACCGATGGCGGTTTTGAATTTACCGACACCTTCCTGCCCGGCAAAGATATACGCGTGCGCCCACTTACCCGTGGCAAAAGCCTTCTGCAGTATCGCAATTGCCTTATCCTGACAGTAAATTTCTCTGAATGACATCACGAAAACTCAAAAATTAAAAATCAAACTGTAAAATGACAAATCAAAATGCAAAAATAAACTGAGAACAAATTTTGAATTTTGCAATGTAATTTTGATATTTGCATTTTGATATTTGAATTTGTATAATAAGGTACTAAAGCGTTTCTCGGAAAATCCTTATTAATTTTTGATGTACCGCTTCAATATTGCCGGTGCCATCTACAATAAAAAATTTCTTTTGTTTTCTTGCTAATTGAAGAAAACCTTCGCGGACTTTTTTGTGATATTCGCTGCCTTTTGCCTCCATTCTGTCGGGTGTACCCTTCAGCCGATTAGCAGCAGTCTCCAAATCTACGTCGAGTATGATAGTCAAATCCGGCCAAACTCTTTCGAGGGAATTTTCAGCAACTTTTATTACTTTAGCGATTCCCAGACCACCTGCGTAACCCTGATAAGTGCAGGTACTGGATAGCCATCTATCGAGAACAACGCACTTGTTTTCTTTCAAAGCCGGGGCGATTTTTTCCGACCAAAGCTGTGCTCTTGCAGCCATGTAGAGTAGAAGCTCTGCAGTTGTACTCATAGAATCATGCTCCGGGCTGAGCAGAATCCGCCTTATCTTTTCGCCGATGACTGTGCCGCCGGGGTCGCGGAAGCTGGCGGTAGCGACGCCTTGTTTTTGCAGCCATTCGGATAAGAGCCTTGCCTGCGTAGTCTTTCCGCAGCCGTCTGGCCCATCAAGGACGATGAATTTACCTGAAAATTTTTTCGCACTCATTCCTTCCAACCTTTAGCGGCGGCGATTTCTCGGAAAATTTTCTCCCCGTAGCACTTTCGGATGACTTCATTTATGACTTGCCGATTTGTGAACTCGGGATTTTGTTTCTTTATGCCCGCTATTAGTTCCTGACGTGCTTTGTCGCTCAATTCAAAAGCCATTTGCAGACGTTGTTCCCCGGTCATATTCTGGAGAATCTCAAACTGCTTTCTCATAGCATCGATCGTCGTGTCTGCTGGTATTAAATTCATTTAACTCCCGGAGTTCTTTGCAAATAGGTCGATAACCAGTTTATCAACAGAGTGCTTATGACTCCACCGAGAAAGCTGACAATAAGCCAAATCTAGTGGTTTTTTATGTACTCTGCATACCATAAGTTGCTCCATTTCCACCATGAGTTGTACTTACTCCCGAGGTCGTAGCCGGTTATAGTCAATGAGAATGTTAAACGTGGATTAGGCCCAGCTTCCTTATTAGTACGGATAAAAATATCGGTGTCATGCGAACCCGTTATAAGCCCTCGTTCTTCGAGTGCCTTATTTGCGGTTATAATCCTACTCCATTCATTAAGCCACGTTTCATCTTTATTTACGTATTGCTGACTATCGGGGTGTGTCAGTTTTGGTAATGTACTTGATTTTATAAAACCTATTAATGTTTCTAATGGAAATTCGTGCTGTTTACCAACCTCACCAATTGTGACATAGTATCCCTGCAACAATTTTCTTTCATCTTTTGGCAGCCACATAATCTTTACAAACCTACGCTATATAATT
>CAZIED010000040.1:0-13180 GCA_964538525.1 uncultured Pirellulales bacterium
CCTTCGTATCTTTTCTTTTTTGTGGTAAATAGATGAAATTCAATGTAATCTATTTTCATGAAAAAGTGATGTTTAGAGAGGCACGATAATTGAATCAAGAATTCTATCGCAAATTGATTTCAGGCAAAAGCGGCGGGCCTGGTGTGATACTATTGCGTTTTCTTCTGGCTCTTGCTGCCGTTGGTTATTCGCTTGTTGTCCGGCTGCGCAATTTTCTATATTCCACAGGATGGCGGAAAGCACATTGTGTAAATGCTGTTGTCTTTAGCATCGGCAATATAACAGCCGGCGGAACGGGTAAAACCCCACTTGTTATCTGGCTGTGCAATATCTTAACTCAAAACTCAAACCTGTCCCGAGCGGAGTCGAGGGAACTCAAAAATCAAAAATATGGTTGTGCAATACTTACCCGTGGCTACAAGGCAACTCAAAACTCAAAACTCAAAACTCAAAACTATGGAGATGAACCTGCTATTCTTGCTGAAAACTGCCCGCAGGCGAAGGTGATTATAAATCCCGACCGCGTTGCAGGCGCCGCTGAAGCCATAAACAAATTCGATGCAAAGGTCCTCATTCTGGATGATGGCTTCCAACACCGCCGATTGGCCAGAGACCTCGACATCGTGACAATCGACGCGATGGAACCTTTCGGCTATTTCAAGCTCATACCGGCAGGACTTCTGCGAGAACCCGCTTGTGCACTTAAACGAGCAAATGCGGTTGTTATCACAAGATGTGACCAAATCACGGAAACTAAATTGGCTGATCTCGAACAGACGCTCCTGCAGATAAATCCCAACATGATAATTGCACGCTCGATACACGCTCCCATTTGCGCCAAATATGCAGAGCATCCTGTCATTCCCGCGAAAGCGGGAATCCAGAATAATTACGATGTAGATTCCTGCTTGCGCAGGAATGACAACCTTGAAACACTAAAGAACAAAAAGATATTCGCCTTCTGCGGCATAGGGAATCCAAACGCCTTTTTGGAAACTATCAAAGGCTTAGGCTGTGAGATGGTCGGCTCAATAACTTATAGCGACCATCATCACTATACTGAAAGTGATATTACTGATATTCATAGACAGGCGGAGCAATTGAGGGCGGATTTAATCCTAACAACCCAGAAAGACTGGCCATCCACGAAATACGCAATATGCAATACGCAATACGCAAAATTTTTTGCCTATCTGGCAATTGAAATACAATTCTTATCCGGGGAGGATAAATTAAAAGCCTTGATAGAAAATACTTTGGCGGATAAAATTACCACAACATAAAAAATCCCACGTAAAATGTGTGGTTTGAATGACGGAATAAAAATGTACAAAAAATTATTAAAGGTTGTTATGAACCTCGGCTCGCCAAAAGTTCTGGTCGTGGGCGACTTTATGCTTGATATTTATATCTTCGGCGATGCCCTAAGGATAAGCCCGGAAGCACCAGTGCCCGTATTGAAGGTACGTCAGACCGAATACCGCTGCGGTGGAGCAGCTTCGGTAGCAGCCGATGTAGCTGCTCTGGGGGCGGTGCCGCTTTGCGTGGGGATTATCGCAGACGACACGAACGGAAAAATCCTCATTGATAAGCTGACAGAACATAAAGCCGACATCACAGGTCTTCTTACCGCAACCGACCGCCCCACTATCAGCAAGCAAAGGCTAATCGGCCTGGCGCAGCATCGTCACCCCCAGCAACTGATAAGGATTGATGAGGAGCAAACAGAACCGTTATCGGATGAACTGTATGAGGCGATTTTTCAGGCTTACAAAGAACTATTACCAAAGGCCGACATCGTTTGCTTACAGGATTATAATAAGGGTGTCATTAATCCGGCACTTTGCCGGCAAATGATACGGTTAGCAACACAAGCAAACAAAAAAATCCTTGTTGACCCTGCTCTGACGGCTGATTATTCAAAATATACCGGTGCCACTCTCATCACGCCAAACCGCAAAGAAACTTCTACGGCGGTGGGCTTTGAGATAGAGACTACCGACATGACAGCCAGAGCAGCCGGGCAGCTCCGACGCAATTTAAATCTCGAAGCCGTGGTAATCACATTAGATAAAGAGGGCGCATATCTCGAAACAGAAAACCAGAGCCAGCTCATACCCACCAGACCACGCAGCGTTTATGATGTCAGCGGGGCAGGTGACGTGGTCCTGGCGACACTTGCAGCAGCTTTAGCCGCTGACTGTGATTACCAAACGGCAGTCCAATTAGCCAATATAGCCGGTGGAATAGAGGTAGAGAAATTCGGCACCGCTACGGTAACCATTGAAGAAATCATCAATGACCTTGTCTCTCAAAATCGCGGCCAAATCGGCAAGATTCATACTATTGATTCTCTGCTGGAAGAGCTCGCATGGCACCGCAAGCAGAAACAAACCATAGTCTTCACAAACGGATGTTTCGATGTGATACATAGGGGTCACATCGAGTTTCTGAAATTCTGCAAATCACAGGGTGACAAGGTAGTTCTGGGATTAAACAGCGACAGCTCGGTAAAAACCATAAAAGGTCCCGACCGCCCCATAAACAACCAGGAAGACCGGGCTGCGGTTCTTGCCGCATTTGAAACAGTGGACTACATTACGCTTTTCGATGAGCCGGACCCGCTCAGCTTGATCGAACAAGTAAAACCGGATGTATTAGTAAAAGGCCAAGACTGGGCTGAAAAAGGTATCATTGGTCGTGAGTTTGTCGAATCATACGGCGGCAGGGTTGTTCTTGCACCGCTTGTCGAGGGCAAAAGCACAACTGCAACAATCAAAGAAATATGGACGCGCAGAGAAAAACTCCATGGACGAGAATATAAAAAAGCAGATTATTGAAACGATAGAAACGCACAAAAAGATAATTGCCGAGCTTCAGCAAAACTGCATTGAAACAATTGCTGCTGCCGCTGAAGCAATCATAAATGCCTTAAAGCGAAACGGAACAATTTATCTTTGCGGCAATGGTGGCTCGGCCGCGGATGCCCAGCACATAGCCGGTGAGCTTGTCGGAAGATTTAAAAGGGAGCGAAAGGCCTTACCTGCCGTGGCGCTTTCGACTGATACTTCCATCATTACATCCATCGCCAATGATTATAATTATGAAAATGTCTTTGCCCGGCAGGTAGAAGCTTTAGTTAAAGAAGGTGACATCCTGTGGGCGTTTTCAACCAGCGGCTCATCGGCAAATGTGATAGCTGCAGCCAAGCTGGCAAAGAAAAAAAACGCCTTTGTGCTCGCCTTTACCGGAAAGGCTGACAGCAAGCTGGAGCAAATCGCCGATATTTGCTTCTGTGCCGCCAGCAAATCAATCGTCAAGATGCCTTACGACACTGCGCGCAGCCAGGAGGCTCATCAACTGGCCTATCATATAATCTGTGACCTTGTAGAACAAAGTTTTTGCCAGCCGCAGGAAGATAAACCGCAGAAAGCACAGATACGTATAGAGAAAATTAAGGTTAAACCGCAAGATGTTTCGGCGGTTCAACCTCTACGGTCTCCACGAGATCCACGGTAAAAAGTGAATTTGATTTGAATAGATATGTCAAACAAAGCAATATTTTTAGACCGCGATAATACGTTAATTGAAGACCCCGGTTATATCAATAATTCCGACCAGGTGAAACTGCTGGATGGCGCCGCAGAGGCAATTATCGAGCTAAAAAATCTCGGCTACAAGCTCATCGTTGCCTCCAATCAATCGGCTGTTGCACGCGGAATTGTGACCGAAAAGGTGCTCGGCGAAATCCACGACCGCTTAAAACAACTGCTGGCAGAAAAAGGGGCTTACATCGACCAGATTTATTACTGCCCCTACCACCCAGACGGTATCATTCCCAAATATCGCAAGGAAAGCGACTGGCGAAAACCAAATCCTGGAATGCTGCTGACCGCCGCGAAAGAGATGGATATCGACCTTAGCCAATCATGGTCTATCGGTGATAGTATCCGAGATGTGGAAGCGGGTTTGCGGGCCGGCTGCAAAACAATTTTAATCAACCGCTCCACTATTTACAGACAAGCGGATTCGACAAGCTCACCACTTGTTCAGCCGGGCGATACGAAGCCGCATTATAGCGCTGTCAACTTGAAAGAAGCGACAAACATCATAAAAAAATGCCTCCGTTCGGATTCGACAAGCGGCTTGGCCACAAGCTCACCACAAGCACCCGGCATCATTGAACCACAAACCGAGTCTCTTCCCAATCAAAATAAAGCAATCTCGCAGACTGAAGAACAGTCTCTTAAACAAGAGCCTGTAGAACCGCAAGCAAATCTTCAACCACAACAGACAAAACAAATGCAACAACCCGGCAGCAACAGCATCGAGCAGATACTATCCGGCATTCTGGAGCAGCTTAAAGGCCTGCAACGGGAAGAGATGTTCAACGAATTTTCCGTAATGAGACTGCTGGCAGGTATCGTGCAAATAGTGGTCCTATTTTGCCTGCTGATAACTATATGGTACCTGTTAAGTCCAGCCGAACAAGGCAATACTATCCTGATCTCGCTCGGCTTTGCCATATTGTTTCAGCTAATGTCACTAACCTTCTACATGATGTCTTGGCGAAAGTAGCTTGCGAACCGGGAATTCATCCACAGGAACAAAAGGAAAAATGAAAAGACCTCTCGACACTGTCAAGACGCTTATTATTCGCTGCCCAAACTGGGTGGGCGATATAGTCATGGCCACGCCCACGCTGGATTGTCTGCGCAAGAGCTTTCCTCAGGCAAAAATTGTAGGTCTATTAAGAAAAAAAACGCAGGGGATAGTAAAAGACGGCCCATGGTTTGATGCGACGATTGACTGTCACGACAAATCATGGTCTGCAATCTGGCGGACGGCAAAACAGATACGCCAATACGCCGCCGATTTCGCTATTGTGCTGCCAAACTCTATCCACTCGGCAATGCCAATCTGGCTCGGCGGAGCAAAAGAGATTTACGGCTATCGTCGCTGCTTCAGAGGCGTCCTTCTGAGCGGTGGGCCAAAGCCCATCCGCAGTAATAACGGAATCCTGCCTCTGCCGATGACCGAGTATTATCTGGAAATCTGCCGATGGCTGGGGCTGAAAACTCCACAGGATGTAAAGCCGAGGCTATTCATCGGCGAAAAAATCCTCAAACGTGGTGAATCGTTAATTCAAAGATACGGTATTTATGAAAAGGATACAGTTATCGGCTTAAATCCCGGTGCAAGCTTTGGAAGCTCAAAGTGCTGGCCTACCGAACACTTTGCAAAACTGGCCGAGCTTTGTGAAAAAAAATTCGGTGCCAAAACGATGCTTTTTGCCGGCCCCGGCGAAGAAGATATCGCCAAAGCCATTATCCAGAAGAGTCACGCTAACATTATTGATACAAGCGGAGACAAAATTGACCTGGAATTGCTTAAACCTCTTATCCAGCGATGCAATCTGCTGATTACAAACGACACCGGCCCACGGCATTATGCCGTGGCTCTTGATATCCCTGTGGTAGTAATTATGGGGCCGACCGACCCTCGTTATACCAATTCCAATCTGGACCATACAATCGTAATCAGAAAGGAACTAAGCTGCACGCCCTGCCACAGGAAAGTGTGTCCAAAACAGCACGAGTGTATGACCGAGATAGCCGCCGAAGAGGTCTTCGCCGCAGCTGAAAAACTGCTAAACAGGTATTAAAACATGGAAGCATCCGTTTATCGAGAAAAATGGCTCAGTTTAAGGGAGAAGCGGCTCAAACAGGATGAGCTGGCTCATCTGGCACGGCAGATTGCTTTTAGCTTTGTGGATAGATACTACCAGAATGGTCAATATGTGGGCGAATATATTGACCTTCTTTGTGAAATGGCTACTTTCTCCGATGTGGAGCTGGCCAACAAGGCATCTACGGCGTTATTTGAAATCATCGTAGAAAAGCTGTGCGATGACTTTGAAGATATGCCGGTAGAAATTTACTGCCGGGTGATGTCACAGGTTATCTCCTATTGCCGAAATGTTCCCCTTGGAATGGCTTTCGACAAAACTCTAAGGGATTTCGGGATTCTCTCTTTTGATGACCTTTACAAACGGGCCATGCACATTCACAATCATCAATACAGCTACAACAGGATAGAGCCGCTCAGGAAAATTATCTTTCTATCTCGTGTCACTATCGGTGCAGATGTCGCTATTTTAAGCGTAATGATACAGCGTCTAACAAAACTTTTCCCTCAGGCGGAAATTGTCGTTATAGGCAGCAGCAAGCTAAAAGGCATCCTCGGCGGAAATGAACACATTCGGCTTTGCCCCTTGAATTACGCACGCTGCGGAGGATTATTAGAACGATTTTCAAGCTGGCATGGCACGCTGGAGATATTGGCAAAGGAAATGCCGCCGGAGCAGGAAGAACGTACTATCCTCATTGATCCGGATTCACGAATATCCCAGCTCGGAATCCTGCCGTTGACACACAGCGACAATTATTTATTTTTCAATAGCCGTCAATACACTGCATCCATGATAGGTGCAAGCATGGCAGAGCTTGCGAACCATTGGATAGACTGCGTCTTCGGCGAGCATGAGTTCTGTTTCCCGAAGGTCTGGACCGCCCCATCAATTAACTTCAAGGCGCAAAAACTCGTAGCAACGCTTCGTCAGACAGGATGTCGCCGGATTATCGCCGTCAACTTCGGTGTCGGCGCAAATCAGCGAAAAAAATTAGGCATAGAATTCGAGAAGAAACTGCTGCATGAGATACTCAAAGAGCCACATACCATAACGCTTTTAGATAAAGGCTTCGGTGCAGAGGAGCTTTCACAATCGTCAGATTTGCAGCGGAGTATAAGCAATCAAGGTTTCAACACGATAAGCATGCGATTTGGCGATTCGCAAAACCAGAGTTTCTCACACGGCCTGGTCACCATAGAGTGCACTGTGGGCGAAGTTACAGCACTGATAAACCAATGTGATGAATTTATCGGCTACGATTCCGCATGCCAGCACATCGCCGCTGCTGTTCAGACGCCGGCTGTCACCATATTTGCCGGCAGCAACGACATGAATTTTGTCAGGCGATGGAGTGCGTATGGAAATGTGCCGCACAAAATCGTGCATGTTGACACGCTTACCAGCCCTCAGAACATTGATACAAACGAGGTCATTTCGCGTATAATGGCAGAGAGACAGAAGACAGAAGACAGAAGACAGATGACAGAAATCGGAGTTCTGGATTCTCATTTGCCCAAATCTGCGTCGGAACTTAAGAAGCAGACGTTATGAAGGTGCTATTTATCTATCCATCGGCCCAGTCGCAACTGGGCTTTAACTACGGCGTAGCTCATATAGCAGCGGTATTGAAGCAGGCCGGCCATCAGGTCAGCTCTTGGCAGCTTTGTGAGGATATTGAACCTCTGCCCGCCGAAGAAAAATTTATCGCACTCGTTGTCGATGAAAAGCCGGATATCCTCGCCTTTTCGGTGGTAACAAATCAGTGGACATACGCACAAACGCTCGCACGCTGGGCCCGCAGGAAACTATCCATACCTATTGTTATCGGCGGAATACACGCACTGGTCGCCACGAAAGAAATCCTTCAGACGGGCCTTTTCGACTACGTGTTCCGCGGCGAATGCGAAGAGGCCTTTCTTGAATTTGTGCAAAAGCTGGAGCACAGAGAAAACGTGGATGACGTGCGAAATCTCGCCTTTGCAAAGAACGGCCAAATCCAAATCAATCCTGTAAGGGCGCTACCGGATTTGATGTCACTGCCACCGAAAGATTACGAGAGTATGGATATGCAAAGGCTCATCGACGCAAAAAACGGATGGGTCGGACTGATGGCTTCCCGAGGATGTCCCTTCGCCTGCACCTACTGCTTCAATCACGTGATGGTGGAATCATACGAACATGACCTCAAATGCAATTTTAAGCAGCTAAATTATATTCGACGGTTCAGCGTAGAAAGTATAATAAATGAAATCGAATACCTGCAAAAAAATTATCGTAATATAAAGATGTTTATATTCGACGACGACTTATTTACCTTCGATAAATCTTACATAAAGGAATTCTGCAGGGCTTATAAAAAAATTTGCAGACTTCCTTTTGTTGTTAATGCCCACGTAGGATTTTTCGACGAACAGTGCGCTATTGACCTTGCGTCGGCCAATTGTAAAATCGTCAAGTTCGGCGTAGAATCAGGCAGCCCTAAAATCCGCAGCAAAATCCTCAACCGGCATACAAGCAACGAAAAAATAATCGAAGCTATCAGAATCGTCAACGACCACGGAATGCACAGCTCCATCTTTTTGATAATCGGATTTCCCCACGAGAGCCGGCAGGATGTGTTTGAAACGATAAAACTTACCGCTAAAGCCGGGCCCGGCCGATTCCGCTGGACATATTTCTTCCCGTATCCGGCAACGAAGGCTTACAAAATCAGCTTAGAAGGCGGATATATAGACCCTGAGAAAATGCGGACACTAACAAACTTCACAGACCAATCCTGCCTTGATTTCGGAGCCGAGCACAATCTGCTGCTGGAAAAAATCGGACGAATAATGCCCTGGTTTGTCAACGCATACTCTGACCTGCCGGTTGCCGGGTTTTACGCCGAAAAGGTCGAAGAGATACTAACTATGAATAAAAACCAATGGGACAAGGTGTCACCTAACCTGCTTACCGACGACAAAAAATATTCTAATCTTCACTGCGAAAAAGGATTGTCGCACTACGCCGTGAAATACAATCCTTTCATGGGCGTTATTTCCGACTATTTTCTAAAAGATTTTTGAAACTTGAAAATGTACTGTAGAATTGATGACATGTCATTTTGACCGAAGTCCCGATTCGTCGGGACGAAGTGGAGAAATCTACTAAAAAAGCAGATTTCTCGACTCGCCTTTCGGCTCGCTCGAAATGACAAGTACTGTGTTTTCTACAAAGCAATTTGAAAAACTGGAATGCCGAACTCATTTTTTGTAAATGCTGATTTCAAACAATCATTTCGGGAGCTGGGCTTGACTACCATCGAAGCGGTCTTTGCCTTCCAAGGAGATAATAACCTATCCAAAGACAATCTCGCAGATTTTCGCAATCGTGTGCAGTTTACTGTTAATTCGCCGGCAGCAATGCTGTTTTTAAAGCGGTATAAAAAACCGCCAATTTTTGTCCAGCTCAAAAACTGGCTGTCACACCACAGCCGCAAAAGCTGCGGCCTCATCGAATTCGAGCAAATAAAGAAGCTCTCACAAGCAGGTATAAACACTCCAAAAATCGTATCCTTCGGCCAGCAATGGGGACTTTTTTTTGAGAAAAGAAGTTTTCTTGTCACCGAAAAGATTCCAAACGCCGAATCCATCGAGCGGAAGCTGCCTTACCTCTTCAACGGTACAATCCATCCAGAAAACCTGAGATTACGGAGGGCATTTATCGGGCAATTAGCCAGCTTCATCAAAAAATTCCATCAGACAGGCTATCGCCACCGTGATTTATATTTTTCACATATCTTCTATAGCGACAGCGGCAAGTTTTACTTGATAGACCTGGCACGAGCCTTTAAACCCCTTTTCATCCGCCGAAGATTTCTTATAAAAGACATCGCCCAGCTACATTATTCAGCCCCATCGCAGTATTTCTCGAACACGGAGCGTCTGCGTTTTTATCTTGGTTATGTCGAAAGAGACAGGCTTACTAATAAAGACAAAGTATTCATTCGCAAAGTATTAAGTAAAGCACAGCAAATGGCCAAGCATAACATAAAATACAAAAGGCCGATTCCATTTGCAAAAAATTAGAATACAGAAAACAGAAGACAGAATTCTGACTTCTGATTTTTATTTTACAATGAAAATGAAAGTGGCAATTATAATAGAACGTGCGGATATAAACCTCGGCGGAGCAGAACGCTCCGTCTTTGAAATTGCTGCTGCCGTCTCGGAACTGGGCCAGGATATCGAAATTCTCGCTGCAAAGGGCAGCAGAGACGCAAAAAATATCAGCATTCTCTGTCAAGGCTATTCCGGCAGCCGCACAAGTCACTCAATCTTCGCAGCAGCGTTAAAAAAACATTTGTCGGAAAACCATTATGATATTGTTCACAGCGTTTTACCTTTTAATTTCGCTGATGTTTATCAGCCGCGAGGAGGTACTTACACCGAGTCAATTTTGCGCAATGCGGAAAGTTACCAAAATAAAGTTGTAGCTTCTTTCAAGAGGCTGACCGCATTTGCCAACTTTCACAGAACCGCTCTTCTGCAAGCCGAGCGTGAGCTTTGCAGAGCCTTTAAAGACAGGCCAATAATCGTAGCTATCTCAAAATACGTCGCCGAGCAGTTCAGACGGCATTATGCCGTTGGCGACGAGCGTATAAGGATTATACCTAACGGTATAAAAATCCAAAACGTCATCGACCGAAGTGAGATTAACAAGCTCCGCCAGCAGATATTTACCCGATTTGGGATTAAAGAGACAGACAATCCTGTCTTTTTCCTATTCGCGGCAAACAATTTCAGATTAAAGGGATTTGCTGTCTTAATAAAAGCGATACGGCTATCGGCACGTTACAGAACGCCCCGCCCTGCTTATCTAATCGTCGTCGGCGGAAATAGGCCACGTAAATATTTTCGTAAAGACGAAAAAATCATATTCTTAGGACCTATAAGGCATATTCAAAATATATTGTCGATAAGCGATGTCGCTGTTTTGCCGACTTTCTATGACCCGTGCTCGCGGTTTATTCTCGAAGCATTAGCATCAGGCAAACCCGTAATAACCACTAAATTTAACGGCGCAACCGACTTATTCGTCAACAATCGACACGGCAAAGTCATTAATACTCCCGATGACATCACGGCACTTGCCGAGGCTATCAGCTATTTTTCCTGCAAAGAAAATATTCAAAAGGCTTCGCAGGCAATTGCCGCGGACAATCTCAAAGAAAAAATCTCCATCAATCGCGTTGCTAAACAGCTAATAGAGCTTTATGAGCTTATCCTGCACAAGAAAGGCTTAAAATAATGTATCTGAATTTTGTCTTCATAATAATATTGGCTTACCTGCTTGGCTCGATACCCTTCGGGCTGATTATTGCCAAGGCGCATGGCAAGGATTTGCGCTCGATTGGTTCCGGCAATATCGGTGCGACAAACGTAGCCCGTGCTTTGGGCAGAAGATGGGCCTTTTTTTGTTTTCTGCTCGATGTGCTCAAGGGCCTGGTGCCGATGCTTCTGGAAAAATTCAAAATTCAAAATTCAAAATTCGACATTCCCACAGCTGTTGGTCTGTTGCTATGGCTGGCAACTGGTTGTGCCGCCATTTTGGGCCATATATATCCTATATATCTGAAATTCAAGGGCGGTAAAGGTGTAGCAACAAGTCTCGGCGTAGCACTTGGCCTTTGGCCGTATTACACAATCTCCGCTTTATTTGCCGGAGCAATATGGATATTAGCCATCCTGATATGGCGGTACGTCTCACTGGCTTCGATCATTGCTTCTATTGCATTTCCTGTTATTCTGATTTTGGCAATAATTTTAACTTCGACGTGGGATTTTGCCGGTCTTTGGCCGCTGCTTATTGCAGCCACTGCGATACCGTTAATGGTAATCATCCGACATCGAGAGAATATAAAAAGACTGATTGCAGGAACAGAAAGCAAGGTACTAATCCGACCCCCAAAGGTTACCGACAGGCAAAAACCTTCGTAGCAACTGAAAAACGAGGATGGGCAAATAAATCGTCAAGCAAAATCCAACTTATTTCTTCATCAACCGATATCTGCGCTTAATCTCAATCCTCGGCGAGGCAGATTTTCCAATCCACCTTTGGCAGACTGGCGCCCCCATTTAAACCGCCGTTGCGGAACCACCGATGTCTTGAATTCTTCGCCCTCTCCGCCCCCAGAGTTTATCTACGGTTGAAATATACAACACATTAGTACTTGTATCGCAAAACCACGGAAAACAACAAGTAGGAAATACCTAAATTTACACTACAAATAGCCTATTTTCGGCTTACTAAAAGACTATTTTCTTACCTCAAAAACCCCCATTTGGATCAGTAAAAGAATTATATATCTATTATCGTCAAAAAATTCTTATTTCTTTAATTTTAGATACAAAACCTAAAATATTTTAAGACCTTTATGGTTTTTCGAGACTGATAGAAAAACCTCAAGACTCAAGGGTAGCAAGGCCACCCAGAATGGCAATCTTGACCAGGTCGGCTATACTATGGGCATCCAGCTTTTCCATAATTTTACGTCGGCTCGCCTCAACGGTCTTTATGCTTACGTGCAGCTCTAAAGCAATCTGTTTCGTATTCTTTCCTTCACCTATCAACTGAAGCCCTTGACGCTCCCTCTCGGTGAGGACATCCAAAGGCGTTTCAGCATCTTTAGCTAAATGCTGCACATAATCGCTGACTACTACCCCGGCAACCTTGGGGCTAAGATAAACACCACCATTAATTACCATCCGTATGGCTTCAACAAGCTCGTCAAACGTACATTCTTTCATAACATAACCCGATGCACCTGCCTTAAGCATGTCCGTCACAAACGCCCTGTTGGAATGCATGGATAAAGCAATTACTCTGACTTTCGGATTTTCGTGAATGATTTGGCGGGTAGCATCCACGCCATTCAGGTTCGGCATGCTTATATCTGTAATTACGATGTCAGGCTTCAATTTTCGCGTCAGATCGACTGCCTTTCGGCCGTCCTGTGCCTCCCCAATTACTTCCATATCGGATTGCTTCTCAATCAGGCTTCGCAGACCTTCGCGAGTTATCGCGTGGTCGTCCACCAATAGAATTCGCGTTCTCATATTTATCCCCCATTTCTTTACTATGTTTTAGCGGTGCTACGATCGTAACCTTACATCCACAACCCGGAGCAGAATCAATTTCAAGATGACCACCCAAATATTGTAGCTCCTCCTGCACACCAAAAAGTCCAAGCTTGCCCCTTTTTTCTAACATTGATAGCCTTTCGACAGGATCGAACCCGATTCCATTATCTTCCACACAAACTTGTATCTGACTGCTAACTGTACGCAAGGTAACCTTTATCTTCTTTGCCTGCGCGTGCGTGACAGCGTTAGTTAGAAGCTCCCGCAAAAAGCGGAACAAAAGCAGCCGAATATCGTCATCCAAAGGCTTAGGCTGCCCATCATCTTCAAATTCAGTCTCGATTCCATGCTTTTTCTCGATTTCCTC
>CAZIED010000041.1:0-1802 GCA_964538525.1 uncultured Pirellulales bacterium
TAGCTATTCAGAAAAAAATTGACAAGACCTATACGGATGTTGAAAAACAGACCGTTGTTATTTGATAAATTATGTAAACGTGTTTCGTGATTCGCATCGGGCAAATCACGAATATTAATCATAAAGCAACAGAAAGGAAAAACAATGGCAGTAAAGTTGAGAATGATGAGAATGGGAAGACGGCATAAGCCGTTCTTTAGAATCAATGCTGTCGATGGCCGCACGCCACGCGACGGCAAAATCCTCGAAAAACTTGGGCATTACGACCCCCTCGAAAAAGACAAAGCCAAGCAGATAGTCCTCAACCGGGAACGTGTCGAGTTCTGGCTCAACCAGGGCGCAATTCCAAGCGATTCGGTCTCGGAAATCCTGCTTCGGCAAGGCATAAAACATAAATACGCCGAAGAAAAAACAGCCCGCCGGGCAAAGGCAAGAACTCATGTGCGTGCCAAGGGTAAGCCTTTCACAAAGGCAGAAAAAATCACTGCCGGGCAAACAGCTCAATCTCCGACCAAGCCGGGGTCTGAAGAAAAAGCTGAAAGCCCGAAAAAATAAAGAGAAGCCTGACGCGTAATGAGAATCGATATTCTTACGCTTTTTCCGGAAATGTTTAAATCGCCTTTGAGCTGCTCGATATTAAAAAGGGCTCAGGATAAAGGCCTAATTGAAATCGCTCTTACCAACATAAGAGATTTTGCAAGCGATAGTTACAAAAAGGTTGATGACAAACCTTACGGCGGCGGGCCGGGTATGGTTATGATGCCGGGTCCGGTCTTCGATTGCTTTGAGCACGTCCAGAAGCTGTCATTCGAAAAAGGCCGAGTAGTTCTCCTTACACCTCAGGGACAAAAATTCGACCAGAAAAAAGCTGTTGAATTAAGCAAAGAAACCAGGTTAATTTTAATCGCCGGTAGATATGAAGGATTCGATGAGCGAATCCGCATCGGCCTTTCCGCCGAGCAAATCTCGATAGGCGACTATGTTTTAAGCGGCGGCGAACTGGCCGCTATGGTAATTATAGATGCGGTGGTCAGATTACTGGCAGGCGTGCTCGGCGACGAGGATTCAGCAAGGGACGATTCCTTTAGCCAATCCACCGGAGGCGGATTGGAGTATCCGCAATATACAAGGCCGGAGGTCTTTCGCGGCATTAAGGTGCCTGACATTTTGTTAAGCGGAGACCACAAAAAAATCGCCCAGTGGCGAAAACAGCAGGCATTAGAACGGACAAAACTGTGGCGACCAGACCTGCTTGAAGATAGGGATCGGCGGTCGGGGGTCGTTTAACGGTTTGACGGTTTGACGGTGGACCATCTCACCGTTTCACCGTTTCACCGTCTGTGGTGCCGGTAAACGTTTGAAAAAATTCTCTAAGAAAATGTATGCTCAGTATTGACATTACAACAAAGAAGTATAATATTCTGCACAGTGATGAAAAGGGCGTAATAACTTAAGGTGTTTTGTAAATGGCTGCTTTGAAAGATGATGTTGACGACCTATGTAGCTGTAGCCAGCGCTGTCTGGCGGGTCTTGTTACACTATCTGAAATCATTTCTTTAACCGAACGCGGCGATAAATCTTTCACAAAACAAAATCAGCAGAATCATCCAAACATTTCTTTTAACGAATATAACGATATAAGCCTTATGTGGCTTGGTTATCGTCCGCCTTCGGCGGACCGTTTTAGGCCGGACACCCAGGCCGGATACCCCCAGTAATAATAAGCCAAAGATTGGTAACTGGTAATTGGTAATTATATCAATGAACAATGAACACCGAACAATGAACACCGAACAATGAAC
>CAZIED010000041.1:1902-5727 GCA_964538525.1 uncultured Pirellulales bacterium
GAACAATGAACACCGAACAATGAACACCGAACAATGAACTATTAATGAGCATGGTTATCGGTGAAGATTATACTTAAATGAGGAGTTTATGAAGGCGGAAACAAATCATAAGTCACAACAGAAAAGCAAAAGCGCCCTCGGATGTGTAAGGTCGCTCGGGCCGGTGCCCAACCTGGAGGAGTATGTCGAGCCTGACTGGTGGCGCAGCATTTTTAACTCAATCTACCTTAAAACAGATGGAGATGTTATTGACGATGAGCAGATAACTGCCAAAGAAATGGACATGTTTTTAAATATTCTTAAGCTTTCGCCGCAGGACAGGGTCCTGGACCTTTGCTGCGGTCAGGGACGGTGCTCGCTCGAGCTGGCAAGGCGAGGATTTCAAAACGTCGAAGGGCTGGACCGTTCGCATTATCTGATTCAAAGGGCTAAAGCGAATTCTAAAAAAGAGAACCTTAGCGTTAAACTCAGAGAAGGCGATGCGAGAAAGCTGTCGTATCCGTCGGATACGTTCGACGCGGTAATGATTCTCGGCAACAGCTTCGGTTATTTCGACACCATTCGCGATGATATCAGGGTTCTCAAAGAGGTTATGCGGGTGTTGAAACCCTGGGGAAAACTTCTTGTCGATGTCACAGACGGCCAATATATGAAAGAGCAATTTCAGCCCCGCTCCTGGGAGTGGATTGACAAAAAGTATTTTGTTTGCAGAGAAAGGTCGCTTTCATTAGACAAGCAGCGTCTTATCTCGCGAGAAGTTGTCACGCAGGTTGATAAAGGTGTTATAGCCGACCAGTTCTATGCCGAAAGGCTTTATACGCGCGAAAGCCTGTTCGAGCTGCTCAAAACGGCTGGTTTCAACGATATCAACGTGCATGGCGAGATTTCACCGGATTCGCAGCGAAACCAGGATTTGGGGATGATGGAAAAACGTATTATCCTGACGGCCATTGCAAGAAAGGAATGGTCGGCAGGCAAGAGAAAAAAAGAGCAGGCAAAGGACGTAATTGTGATATTAGGTGACCCTACAAAGCCCGACCCGTTAAAACCATTGCGGGTGTTTGATGACGATGATTTCTACACAATCGACCAGGCCAAAGATGCCTTGAGAGAGCTGAGTGATTATAGCTGCACTTATCTTAATGACCACGATACTTTAGTTCAGGACATTTTGAAGCTTAAGCCCAAAATCGACCTCGTGTTAAATTTGTGCGATGAAGGCTTCAACAACGACCCGCGAAAAGAGCTTCACATTCCCTCTTTGATGGAGCTGCTCGAAGTGCCTTACACCGGCTCAGGGCCGCAGTGTCTTGCCTTCTGTTACGACAAGTCCCTCGTTCGTGGTATCGCCAACGAAATGGGTATCTCCGTAGCCTCGGCCTTTTTTATCAAACCCGAAGACAGCACCTTTGAGATTTCTTTTCCGTTCCCGGCCATTGTTAAGCCGAATTTCGGCGATTCGAGCTTCGGCATAACCCAGCGGAGCGTGACAAACAGCATCGAGGAGCTGGTCAACGCCATTTCGGAAATAAGAGAGAAGTTCGGCTATGAGAAACCGATTTTGGTCGAGGAATTTCTTGTCGGAAAAGACCTCACCGTGGGAATAATCGGCAATCCACCTGATTCATACACGGTTCTGCCGATAATTGAGGAGGACTATTCGGCACTGCCGCCGGACCTGCCGAGAATATGCGGTTACGAGGCCAAGTGGCTTCCCGATTCGCCGTACTGGAATATAAAATCTATTCCTGCAAATCTGCCGGATGAGACGGAGAAATTGATTATCGAATGCTGCCTGAAATTGTTTGAGAGGCTGGAGTGCAGGGACTATGCCAGATTTGACTGGCGTCTTGATTCACAAGGCAATCCCAAACTGCTCGAAGCCAATCCCAACCCGGGCTGGTGCTGGGACGGCCACCTGGCAAAGATGGCAAATTTGGCTGGGATGTCTTATTCGCAGGTTCTTGGAGCGATTTTGCGTGCCGCTGAGGAGCGTTTAGGTGTTCCGCCTGGAGGTAGCCAAAAGAACGGAGATACGCCAAGCTTATTTAGCATTAAACAGGTAAAGTGAATGATAATCCTGTAGCAGCAGAAAATCAGGTGTGACAGTCACCGTCACCGGCTGTGGCTTGACTACAATCGAGTCACCTGCTCCGTGACGGCAAAAATACACCTTTATCACTTTAATTTCTCGAAAGCGCTTGACAGGCTGAATCTTCAACCGTAAATTCTACGTTGAGGTGGTATTGACGTGACACAGAAGCGATTTTAGTCGATACCTTTAGCGAAAGGAAATGCAAAATGGCAAAGAATAAAAAAGCCACAAAAAAAAGGGCGAAAGGTCTTTGGACGACGCGTGACATCGATTTGCTGAAAAAACTTTTCGCGAGTACTTCGACGGCTAATATAGCTGCCAAGCTTGGCCGACCGGCCGAAGCTGTAAAGAAAAAAGCATCCAGGATGGGACTTCGCAAGTCGAAGAAATATATGAATTCCCTCGGCAGGGGATAAAGTGCAATAGCAGCTCATAATAGTCCGGCCTTTCCAAAACCCAGATGGAACGTGTGCCTAAAACTATCCGCCAATTGGTGTGAGAGTTCTGTCCCGCCTTTGTGATAAGATAAATCTTGTCTTCTCTGCTCTGCAAAGGTATTGACATTTCTTATTTACGTCGTTATTTTTTCACATAAAAGGTTCAGAGCTGGAAGTTCTGAGTTCGAAGACACCGAACCACGAACCCTGAACATATTTATTTAGAGGTTAATTTGAGAGTTCTTTCAGGCATACAGCCGTCCGGTCGGCTCCATATAGGCAACTTTTTTGGCGCCATACGGCAGCATCTTCAGCTCCAGGCCGATAACGATTGCTTTTATTTCATCGCCGATTACCATGCGCTAACCGGCAATCCAACGCCTGCTGACGTTGCTCAGTACACACTTGATGTGGCGATGGATTATTTTGCATTGGGGCTTGATACGGAAAAAACCATCTTCTGGCGTCAATCCGATGTGCCGCAGGTTACTGAATTGACCTGGCTTCTTTCCTGTATAACACCGATGGGTTTATTACAGCGATGCGTCAGCTTCAAGGACAAGGTCGAGCAGGGTTTAAGCCCGAATCATGGCTTGTTCGCATATCCTGTTCTTCAGGCCGCCGACATCCTGATTTACAAATCAGATTTAGTTCCCGTCGGAGCCGACCAGAAGCAGCACATTGAAGTCACCCGCGACATCGCAATTCGTTTCAACAGCACCTACGGCGAAATCTTCACCGTGCCGAGCGAATATATTATTGAGTCCGTAGCGGTCGTCCCCGGCACCGATGGACGAAAGATGAGCAAAAGCTACGGTAATACCATTGAAATGTTCGAGCCGGAAAACAGCGTCAGGAAAAAGGTGATGCGAATTGTCACGGACTCCACGCCGGTCGAAGAGCCGAAAGACCCAGATAAGTGTAATGTCTTTGCACTTTTGAAGCTGGTCGCCTCGCCCGATGAATTAGCCGAGTGGGAAAACAAGTACCGTAGCGGCGGCACGGGCTATGCCGAAGCCAAAAAACGCTTGGCCGAGCTAATTATAGACTATTTTAAGCCTTTTCGACAAAAAAGAGGTGAGCTTGAGAAAAATATTGGTTATGTCAAAGAAATGCTGTCTAAAGGTGCTGGGCGGGCAAAAGTCATAGCCGCGGAAACTCTTGCCCAGGCCCGAAAAGCCGTAGGTTTGGGAGCGTAACCGTGGAAGAAAAACTTATTACAGTTGCGCAATTTGCGAATTATATTGAAGCCGAGATGGCTCGACAATTGCTTGCAGATTACGGAATCGAGGC
>CAZIED010000041.1:5827-12966 GCA_964538525.1 uncultured Pirellulales bacterium
ATTATATTGAAGCCGAGATGGCTCGACAATTGCTTGCAGATTACGGAATCGAGGCTTTTGTAACCGGTGAAAATGCATCTGTTCTATATCCCGCGGCTGGGACGGAGGGACCAGAGCTGCAAGTGCTCCAAAGCCGGGCTGAACAGGCCCGGCAAATCCTCGAATCTGCCAGCGAACAGGAGCAATAATTGACCGATTATCGCGTAAATCTTGACATATTTGCAGGGCCGTTGGATCTGCTCTTATATCTTGTCCGCAAAGAGGAGGTGGATATTTACGACATTCCCATCGCCATGATAACCAATCAGTACCTCAAATACATTGAAATCCTCAAAAGCCTCAACGTTGATTTGGCCGGCGATTTTTTAGTGATGGCTGCCACACTGATGGAGATAAAATCGGCAATGCTCCTTCCGAAAGCGTCACCTGAGCAGCTTGCGGAGGATGATTTGAGCGACCCCCGCGCAGAGCTTATTCGGCAGCTGCTTGAATATAAAAAATTTAAAGACGCAGCAAATCTGCTGAACGCCGCTGCGGACGAGCACAGCCGGCGTTTTGCCAGGCCTGACACCGTTATCGAACGGTTAGTGCCGCAGGCCGAGCCGCAGCTCGACATTGAGCAAGTAAGCGTGTGGGACCTGCTGGAGGCCTTCGATGCGATATGCAAGGCTACGGGCGTGGTCGTTGACAATCGTCATATCAAAGACGACACTCCCATCGATTTGTATCAAATAGAAATTTTGCACCGTTTGCAGGCAGAGGGTCCTACGACTTTTGAGCGTATTTTCGAGTCCAAGCCCAACCGCATCATAATGATTGGACTATTCCTGGCACTTTTAGAGCTGATTCGAGCAAAACTAATCTGGGCCGAGTCTGCTGAAGCCGGCTCTTCGTCGCAGATTTATTTGCGTGCCTTAAGTGACGAACCAGCCGAACAAGCCGTGCGTAAGGCAATTATCGTCTCCGTTGAGACTATGGGCGGCGGTGCTGCTCAAACGGGACAGCAAAAACAGCCGCCCATTCCAATCGCAGAGCTGCCGCCAAAAAAGACCGCTGCAGTTTCAGACGACAAAGAGGAGAAAGAGACGATTGAATCCGTCAAAGAGGACGACCTGAACAAGCTGAAAATAGCAGATTAGTATTTGACAAAACAAAGTTTTATACATAATATTTTTTGGATCCTATTGTACTCGGGTAGAAAAAGTCTAAAGCAGAAGGCTCTGTGGGTCGTTGAGGGGAGCTTCGCAGGCTGAATATATAGAAAGGGCTAACGAATGGCTGGTAATGTAATCGAGCTGACAGATGCTGCCTTTGATGAGGTTATGCACAAATCTGATGTGCCGGTTCTGGTTGATTTCTGGGCGCCCTGGTGTGGACCTTGCAGGATGATGGCTCCAATTATAGAGGAAATAGCAGATAAGTACATAGACAAGGCCAAAATCTGCAAACTCAACACCGACGATTCTCGCGATACCGCCGTGGAATTCAGCATAAATGCGATACCGACCACCATTTTATTCAAAAATGGACAGGTACAGAAGAAATGGATTGGGCTTACCAGCAAAAAAGACCTCATCGCCGCGATAGATAAATTGCTTTAAAAATGCCGCACAGAATTTTGTCCAAAAAACAGCTCTCGGAGGATGTTTTCTCTGCCGAAATTGAAGCCCCATTGATTGCGCGTGCCAGAAAGCCGGGCCAGTTTGTTATTCTCAGCATAAACAATGAGTATAGTGAGCGGATTCCGCTGACTATTGCCGATGCTGATTCTCAGAAAGGCACTATCAGCCTGATTTGGCAGCGGGTCGGCAAGACCACGACGGAGCTTTCTGATTTACAGCAGGGAAGCGTCATTGCAAATATAACCGGGCCGCTTGGCAATCCCACGCACATCGAAAATTTCGGCACTGTTGTTTGTGTCGGCGGCGGCATCGGTAATGCCCCATTACTTCCTATCGCCGAGGCTCTGAAAAAGGCCGACAATCAAGTAATCAGCATTATCGGTGCGAGGACAAAAAGTCTTCTCATCCTCGAAGACCGATTTGCCCGTATAAGCGACGAGCTGATAGTTACAACCGACGACGGCTCTTATGGTCGCAAGGCATTAGTGACTGAGCCGTTAAAAGAAATCTGTGGGCGCCGAGAGAGGCCGAACCAGGCTTTTATAATCGGCCCTGCTATAATGATGAAATTCTGCTGCGAGGTGACAAAACAGTTTAACATCCCTACACAGGTTTCGCTCAATACCATTATGGTTGACGGCACCGGCATGTGCGGCGGTTGTAGAGTCGAAATCGACGGCAAGCCGAAATTCGTCTGTGTTGACGGGCCAGAATTTGATGGCCATAAGGTCAACTTTGACCTGATGATTAAAAGACTAAACGCCTATAAAGACCAAGAAAAAAATATCCTCGAACAATATATAAAGCACCGATGTAAAATTGGTCTTGATACTTGATGCTGGATACTAGATGCTTGTTCAAGGAGAACAATAGTGTCATATCAAAGTTATAGAGATTTAGACATTTATAAAAAGGCTCATAAGTTAGCTATCGAAATTCACGAGATGAGTCTAAAACTGCCAAAGATTGAGATGTACGAGGAAGGAAGCCAAATAAGAAGATCAAGTAAGTCTGTTAAGAGCAATATAGTCGAAGGTTTTGGCAGGCGGCGGTATAAACAAGAATTCATCAAATATTTGACTTATTCTTTGGCCTCATGTGATGAGACGTTGGACCATTTGTATAATTTATATGAAAGCAAATCGCTTACCAAAAAAGACATATACGAGTATTTCAACCAAGAATATAACCACCTTGGTAAAATGATAAACAATTTTATTAAATCGGTTGATAGCGGTCATAAAACGAGAATCTAGCATCAAGAATCTAGTATCAAGAATCTAGTATCTATTTTGACATGATAGAGAAACAAAGACAAGAATTATTAAAGCAACTTTTGGAGAAGCAAAAGGCCGGAAAGCTCGCGCCTGCCGACAGATACAACATTCCACCTCAACCGATACCAGAGCAAGACCCAAAAGAGAGGATTCACAACGTCAGTGAGGTGGCCTTGGGCTACACTGAAATGCAGGCTCGGCTGGAAGCTATGCGATGCCTGGGCTGCAAAAATGCTCCCTGCGTCAAGGGCTGCCCGGTGCAAATAAAAATAAAAGATTTTATCGCAGCTATTGCAGAAGGAAACTACAAAAAGGCGCTGGATATTATCAAAGAAAACTCGTTATTGCCCGCTGTTTGTGGCCGAGTCTGTCCGCAGGAGGTCCAGTGTCAGCAGACCTGCACCGTAGGATTAAAATATAAGGACCCAACAAAAGCTGTTTCAATCGGCCGACTGGAAAGATTTGTTGCCGACCGCGGTTTAGCCGTCGCCGGCACGGCGACAATGGATGAGGAAGCAGGGGCGAGTTTAGCTGTCGCACCCGATACCGGAATGAAAGTTGCCGTAATCGGCTCAGGCCCCGGCGGAATCGTCGCCGCTGCCGATACAAGAAGGGCAGGCCATGACGTCACGATATTCGAGGCATTTCATAGGACTGGCGGTGTGATGGTCTATGGAATTCCGGAGTTCAGACTACCCAAATCTATCGTCCAGAAAGAAATCGATACCCTGAAAAAAATGGGCGTGAAAATCATCTTCAATTTCGTCGTCGGCAGAACAAGAACCATCGACCAATTAATGAAAGAAGATGGCTTTGACGCTGTCTATATCGGAGTAGGGGCGGGGCTGCCGAGCTTTATGGGTATCGAAGGCGAATCCCTCATAGGCGTATATAGCGCAAATGAATACCTCACGCGGGCCAATCTTATGAAGGCCTACGACTTCGGCAGGGGAGCCGACACGCCGATTGCACTATCAAAAAAGGTGGCAGTCATCGGGGGCGGCAACGTCGCTATGGATTCGGCAAGGACAGCCGTCAGGCTCGGTGCCGAAAAGGTCTATCTTGTTTATCGAAGAACCGAAAAAGAAATGCCGGCCAGAATTGAGGAAGTCCATCACGCAAAAGAAGAAGGCGTGGATTTTCACATACTGCAAAGTCCCAAACGAATCATCGGCGACCAAAACTGCCGCGTTACAGCAATCGAATGCTTGAAGTATCAGCTCGGTGAGCCCGATGAATCCGGCAGAAGAAGACCAGTCCCTATCGAGGGTTCGGAATTTAGAATTGACGTTAACACGGTAATTATAGCCATAGGCAATATTGCAAATCCGCTGATTCGCCAGACCACGCCCGGCCTGGAATTTAATAAGTGGGGCAATATCGTTGTTGACGAGAGCTGCAAGACCTCGATGGAGGGAGTTTATGCCGGTGGTGACATCGTTCTTGGCGCAGCTACGGTAATCCTGGCTATGGGCCAAGGCCGAATCGCCGCCGCTGCGATAAACAAATACCTTGCAGAGAAAAAACAAAGTCTTGCGAGGATATAGAGCAAATGAAACGGCAGATGAGTTACTACTGGAGGATTTTTACTTTGCCGTCCTGAACGATTATCCTGCCTTCGGCGAATAGTTTTATAGCCTGTGGATAAGCAACACATTCCTGCTGGAAAACCCTGGCGGCGAGAGTATCAGGTGTGTCTGTTTCTTTGACCTCGCAGGCACGCTGGACGATAATAGGACCTTTATCGTATTCATTGGTGCAGAAGTGCACTGTGCAGCCGCTTATCTTGCATCCCGCGGCCAGGACCGCCTCGTGCACGTGACGTCCCCACATGCCTTGTCCGCCGAAGCTCGGCAGAATCGCCGGGTGTATATTCATCACACGATTTTCAAATCTTTTTGGAATCTTCCACAGGCACAGCCAGCCACCCTGCACGACCAGGTCAACATTTGCAGCAACCAGCTCTTCTTCGATACGCTTACTGAATTCATCTACATCAGAGTAGTCTTTTTTGCGGACGATTTTTACATTCAGGCCTGCATTTTTCGCTTTTTCAACACCTGCCACCTCAGAGCCTGAGCTTATCACCACGGTGACTTCCGCGTTGAGCCAGCCTTTCTTTATGTATTCGAGGATGTTCATCAGTGTTGTGCCGCCACCGCTGATTAAAACGCCCAGGCGAATCGGTTTTTTGTTCTGCATTGAAGATATAGGCTGTGCTTCAATGTCACGCTCGAGATTTAGCGCCTCGTTGACGAGTTTGTCGGCTTCTTTATTTTTCTCACGTGGTATGTAAATAACCTTGAAGTCCTCGAAGGTGCTGAGTAAATCGAGGGACTTCTCGAAGAGGGGCCTTATTTGCTCGCTTTTAACCTTGTATTTGCCGTTTATCTGTCTGACGAGCAGCTCACTGTCACTGTAAATCGTTGGGTTCTTTGCGCCGATTTCCTTTGCTGCTTCGAGAGCTTTTACCAGAGCCGTGTATTCAGCTACGTTATTTGTTAGATGACAGCCGAGGAAAAAGGCTTTGGCCTGTAATTGAGTTCCGTTGGTGTCCCTCAAGATAAAGCCCGCAGCGGCTGGGCCGGGATTACCTCTGCTGGCGCCATCTGTGAAAACGATAATTTTATCCGGCTTCATTTCGTTGTTCGCAATTTCGTACATCGCAATTTCGTAGGTCGATATACGATATACGATAAACGATAAACGAAGTACGTTATCTGTTATTCCTCTATTCTAAACTTGCCGAGCACGAGTATTCTGGTGCAATTCGGACAACGGATTATATCATCTTTGGTCATGAGCAGATTGACAAACTCTGCTGCAATATTCATAAAGCAGCCGCCGCAGCTATATGTCGCGTTTCTTCCCTCATGCTGCTCAATTACCGCGACGGCCTCGCCGTCGTACGTCTCTGCAACACGGTTGAATATATTCAACGGATCGGACGGTATAGTCTTTGCGATTTGATTCCATTGAGCCTGGGTTTCTTCGATTTCTGCCTGGAACTTCTGAGCCTGCTGTTCTGATTCAACTCTGATTTTCTCAAGCTTTTGTTTTTGCTCTTGCATCTGTCTGCGGATATTTTCACACTCGGCCTCGTCGGCCTCTATTCCTTTCATCAATTCGAGAATCTGTACTTCGAGCTTGGAATTGTCGGCTTTGGTGGTATTTAGCTGGCTGAGCAGGGTTGAATATTCCTTGTTTGTTTTCGAGGCGTTTAGTGCAGCTCTTAATTTTGCTATTTCAGCATCTCTGGTTTTCAGCTCCAGCTCGAGCCGGTCGCACTGTACCCGGGTTAGCTGAATCTCCTCTTTCTTGGCTTCAAGGGCGTTTTGCAGGCTTCGGACCTGATTTTCATGGATGATTACGCTTCTTCGGCATCTGGCGAGCTTGCTCTTTGCAGTTCGCAGGAGATTTTCGACACTTTGAAGCTTAATCAGCCCATTCAATACAGGTCCCATTTATGCCCCTTATGTCATATTAAATTGTTGAATCCTTTATTATGATAATATTTGTGGCTATCTGCAATAAAATTTTATATTTTTTATTTTCTATTTTCCGTAACAACTGAAGTAGGGCATATTTACGATTGCTTATTGAAAGGTACAAAATTGAGCTATCCCTTCTTTATACAGAACTGGTTGGTATAATCGGATTTTATGAAGGATTTTTTACGAAAACTGATTCAGACTGATACGACCGCCGAAAAGGGTGAATTGGCTGCTGCTGAGGTTATCGCAGCCGAGCTTGACATGTCCGGAATTGACTCATATATAGATAGCTGGAGTCAGACGAAGGCAAATATTATCACTCACGTAAAGACTGCCCGATCTAAACCGGCACTATTATTTGTCTGCCATCTTGACGTTGTTGCCCCTGGTGAAAGTGATTGGACGCATCCACCATTTGCGGGTGTCGAAAGCAACGGCAGAATCTACGGCAGAGGCTCTGCTGATATGAAAGGTGGCATCGCAGCAATTGTTACTGCTATCAGGGGAGTCGTTGATGCCGGCACAAAATTGCAGGGCGATATAATTTTACTTTGTGCCGCCGGTGAAGAGACCGATAGCTGCGGAGCAAAAAGATTTATAAGTAATTGCGGATGGCTTGGCAGCCTTGCAGGCATCGTAATTCCGGAACCAACGGATTTTGCGGTTGTAACCGCGCATCGCGGCATGGCTTGGCTCAAAGTCGTCACAAAAGGCAAGGCTGCCCACAGCTCGCAGCCGGAGCTTGG
>CAZIED010000042.1:0-12839 GCA_964538525.1 uncultured Pirellulales bacterium
TTCGACCTGGCTAAAGGCTATGGCCAGGTTCTTCTGGAAAGTCAGCCTAATCCTTTGGAATTGCTTGAGTTAAGTCAAAGGAATCCAACTGGTTTTACATTCTTGTTGAAGGTCAACGAGTTTTCGTCCGACCCGGAGCTGTCTGGGCTTGCAGGTAAAATTTTAGCTATCATTGAGCAGGGCAGATTCATCCGCCGTAGTGAGCCGAGGATTATCGTTGAGGAAATACAAAGGCTTAGCGGCACCGAACGTGGCAAGCTGACAGCAATGAAACGTCTCAAAGATGCAGGCGAATATGCGATTGGCTTCATGCTCGATGCAATGGCTGATGATTCTCGTGCCCAGGAGCTGCCGAATATTATATGGGCGCTACCGCAAATCGGTCGGCCGGCGATACGGCCGCTGGTGACAGCGCTACAAACCCAAGACGTTGGGATCAAGGCTGAAATAATTAGGGCGCTGGGTAAGATCGGCTATTCACAATCTTTGGCATATTTAAAGTATGTCGTCGAAAAGGACAATTCAAGCGAGCTTAGAAGCCTGGCCTCGGCCAGCATAAGGCAGATTGACCCCGCGGCGGCAGAGGCCTCTGCGGCGGAACTATTCTTCCATCTTGCCGAAAACTATTATTACCATTCAGAGTCTCTTGCACCGGCAGAAGACGCCAATTTTGCCAATGTATGGTTCTGGGATGCAGCTCGACAGAGGCTGGCTCGTGAAGAAGTTGATAAGAGCTATTTTAATGAGCTTATGGCAATGCAGTGCTGTGAGTGGTCGCTCAAGGCCGACCCGGGGTTTGGACTGTCGATAGGGCTGTGGCTTGCTGCCTTTTTCAAGGCCGAGTCCACCGGAGTTCCAATGCCGCATTATTTTGGCCAAAGACATGCTGATGCGCTTGTATATGCCACCATTGCAGGCCCGGAATATTTACACCAGGCTCTGGCTCGGGCAATTAAAGATAATAATGCCGACGTGGCACTCGGTGCCGTTGAGGCGTTGACTACTACCGCAGGTGAGAAATCATTGTTTTACGCATTTGAGCAGACTCAGCCGTTGCTACAAGCCCTTTCCTTCAACGACAAAGCCGTAAGATATAGCGCAGCAATAGCGATAGCATTAGCTGGCCCGCAGGAAGCCTTCGCCGAGAGCAAGCTGGTCGCCGAGAATTTAGCTCAGGCACTCGAACAGAAGGACGAAGGACGTGGGACGAGTGACGCAAATAGCTATGCCCTACGCTCGGCTGAAGCGATGCTCAAATTAGCACAGACTCGAAATCGCGTCGTTGATTTATCTTTAGCTCAACCTGCTTTGATAAAGGCAGCTGGTGACCAGCGTCGTGAAATCCGCGTCATTGCCGGCCAGATTCTGGCTTATCTGAATAACTCTGAAGCTCAGCGTACAATAGCAGCAATGTCCTTGGATAACGGCAACGACCTTGATATACGGCTATCGGCTTTTAACTCACTGGCCACCTCGGCAAAGATAAACGCAAACCAGCTTTCTGACAATACACTTGACCAGATTTACGCACTTATCAGGTCGGACGAGACCGAGCCGGCGCTTCGAAGCGCTGCTGCTGCCGCTTATGGTGCGCTTAATCTACCCAGCCGAAAGGTCAAAGACCTCATCCTCGACCAGGCAAAAAGCTGACAAAGAAGCGAAATTTGAATTTCGATTCTTTGTCATTGCGAGGAGCCCTTCAACTACGTTCAGGGTAAACTACGCGACGTGGCAATCTGCTTATCATTTCGTAAGCCGACACAAAATTAAATAATTGCCTCTGGATAAGATTTGCCTATAATTGTAGGCAAATGATCCGTTTCGATTAATGTAATTCGTATGATAGGTGCAAAAAAAAGGTGTGCTATGATAACAGAATACGAGAAAGATATAATTTTGAGGTTTGCCAAAAAATATAATGTTTCTTCTGTTCTTTTGTTTGGCTCATCAACTGAGCCAGGCGAAGGTGCTAACGATATAGACCTTGCAGTTAAAGGGATTGAAAAAAAGTTATTCTTCAAGTTTTATGCCGAACTGGTCAAGCGTTTATCTAAACCTGTTGACCTTGTTGATTTATCTCGAAAGTCACTTTTCAATGATATTATTGAAGAAACTGGCGTGAGAATTTATGGTTGATTTGGCCAGAAAAATCGCTGCTGAAAAAGAAAATGTGGAAGTAGCTTTGGCCAACCTCAAAGAAGCAATGGCCAGAAAAGAGAGGTCAACCGTTGAGTTGGCTGCTATTGCCACCTTCTTACATAACATTTATAATGGTATAGAAAACATTTTGAAACAATTGCTGAAAGCAAAAGACGTTGAGATTCCAAGGTCCGAAACGTCGCATAAGGATTTGCTTGACCTTTCAGTATCCAGCGGAATTATACCACAGAAACTGTCTGACCAGCTTTACGAGTACCTGACTTTCAGACATTTTTTTATTCATGCGTATGGATTTATGCTTGAGGAGACACATTTGGAGGATTTAGCAAAAAATATCCCGGATGTTTGGTTACAATTTTTGTCGGCGATACAGAGATATTGTTAGACTTTAAGAAACTCAGCATGACTATTTGTTCTTTGAGTGATCAAATTTGTGTTTTATATCGTTGGAAAAGATATGGCTGATATAAAAGAATGGGGAAAAGATGTCTTTTCGCTTTGTTTTAAGTAGAATTTTTTGTCTGATGTATGGAAATATGGGAATCGGAGATATTATTTTGGCCAAAGACATGCTGATGCGCTTGTATATGCCACCATTGCAGGCCCGGAATATTTACACCAGGCTCTGGCTCGGGCAATTAAAGATAATAATGCCGACGTGGCACTCGGTGCCGTTGAGGCGTTGACTACTACCGCAGGTGAGAAATCATTGTTTTACGCATTTGAGCAGACTCAGCCGTTGCTACAAGCCCTTTCCTTCAACGACAAAGCCGTAAGATATAGCGCAGCAATAGCGATAGCATTAGCTGGCCCGCAGGAAGCCTTCGCCGAGAGCAAGCTGGTCGCCGAGAATTTAGCTCAGGCACTCGAACAGAAGGACGAAGGACGTGGGACGAGTGACGCAAATAGCTATGCCCTACGCTCGGCTGAAGCGATGCTCAAATTAGCACAGACTCGAAATCGCGTCGTTGATTTATCTTTAGCTCAACCTGCTTTGATAAAGGCAGCTGGTGACCAGCGTCGTGAAATCCGCGTCATTGCCGGCCAGATTCTGGCTTATCTGAATAACTCTGAAGCTCAGCGTACAATAGCAGCAATGTCCTTGGATAACGGCAACGACCTTGATATACGGCTATCGGCTTTTAACTCACTGGCCACCTCGGCAAAGATAAACGCAAACCAGCTTTCTGACAATACACTTGACCAGATTTACGCACTTATCAGGTCGGACGAGACCGAGCCGGCGCTTCGAAGCGCTGCTGCTGCCGCTTATGGTGCGCTTAATCTACCCAGCCGAAAGGTCAAAGACCTCATCCTCGACCAGGCAAAAAGCTGACAAAGAAGCGAAATTTGAATTTCGATTCTTTGTCATTGCGAGGAGCCCTTCAACTACGTTCAGGGTAAACTACGCGACGTGGCAATCTGCTTATCATTTCGTAAGCCGACACAAAATTAAATAATTGCCTCTGGATAAGATTTGCCTATAATTGTAGGCAAATGATCCGTTTCGATTAATGTAATTCGTATGATAGGTGCAAAAAAAAGGTGTGCTATGATAACAGAATACGAGAAAGATATAATTTTGAGGTTTGCCAAAAAATATAATGTTTCTTCTGTTCTTTTGTTTGGCTCATCAACTGAGCCAGGCGAAGGTGCTAACGATATAGACCTTGCAGTTAAAGGGATTGAAAAAAAGTTATTCTTCAAGTTTTATGCCGAACTGGTCAAGCGTTTATCTAAACCTGTTGACCTTGTTGATTTATCTCGAAAGTCACTTTTCAATGATATTATTGAAGAAACTGGCGTGAGAATTTATGGTTGATTTGGCCAGAAAAATCGCTGCTGAAAAAGAAAATGTGGAAGTAGCTTTGGCCAACCTCAAAGAAGCAATGGCCAGAAAAGAGAGGTCAACCGTTGAGTTGGCTGCTATTGCCACCTTCTTACATAACATTTATAATGGTATAGAAAACATTTTGAAACAATTGCTGAAAGCAAAAGACGTTGAGATTCCAAGGTCCGAAACGTCGCATAAGGATTTGCTTGACCTTTCAGTATCCAGCGGAATTATACCACAGAAACTGTCTGACCAGCTTTACGAGTACCTGACTTTCAGACATTTTTTTATTCATGCGTATGGATTTATGCTTGAGGAGACACATTTGGAGGATTTAGCAAAAAATATCCCGGATGTTTGGTTACAATTTTTGTCGGCGATACAGAGATATTGTTAGACTTTAAGAAACTCAGCATGACTATTTGTTCTTTGAGTGATCAAATTTGTGTTTTATATCGTTGGAAAAGATATGGCTGATATAAAAGAATGGGGAAAAGATGTCTTTTCGCTTTGTTTTAAGTAGAATTTTTTGTCTGATGTATGGAAATATGGGAATCGGAGATATTATTTTGGTCGCTGTGTATTGGATTGTTATAGTCATCATGTTGGGAATATTAGGCATTGCTTTCCTCATTGTAAGGCGCTGCCCAAGGAGTGATCAGAAAGTTTCTGCAAAATCAGGTTTCTGGGCAGGTCTTGTAGCATTTGTTATATATGTACCGATTAGTGGTTTACAGGATCTCAGCAAGCCAACTCTTAAGTTGCATAGTATCCCAGAGACAGTCTCATCGCTTGGGACTGCCGGGATAGGAGTATTCATTGGTTTCATGTTTCTCTGGTTAGTTAAGATTTTAGCGCCGACTCGACTTGTTGGACTAATTGTTTTGATCTTGTCTTTCGCCGGTCCTTCAGCCCTTTATACTTATATTTTTCTTGAAAATCTTACGAATACTGTGCTGTTTGGGTCTCTCGGAGTAGCTTTGGGTACACTGTTACATACGATGATTTTTCCAAAACCATTTCGCGAAATTTTCGGGGAGGTGAAACATGATTCATAATGTAGATTTTATCTCTTTTGAAGCAATTTCTACGTGCGTCATGAAGCATCCTTTGAATCCTATCCGGTGATCAAACAATTATCCCACAGCAGATATTATGACACTAACTTACACAAATAGAAAAGGCGACAACTACTATCTCTATTAAGGGCTTGTTGTTAGCGAATTATAACAAACACACCTTCAGGATAATAACAAGGTGGAATAGTGCCGATATTTGAATAAAAATGCAACGATTGCGGATATATGATGGAGTTTTTAGAGAAAACCAGAACGGCTCGCAAATATAAATGCAAAAAGTGCAACAGCTCCAACCTGCAAAAGCTGTTTTCAAATTTTTCTATTGGCCAGAGTAAATTGAGAATGAAGAAAAAGTAATTCTAAATTCTATTGAGGGTGTTCAGAGTTTTTCAAGCTCGTCCAGGAAAGAATCTTCGTCTTTACTTATGTTGAGTTCCGGCAGCTCTTCGGCTTTCTCATCTATAGTTAGTTCCTCTAAATTTTCGGATTCTTTTTTTGCTGATGGCTTTGTGACGGGTTTTTCTTGCTGTGGCTTGCCCTGAGCGGAGTCGAAGGGAGGTTTTTGTGTAGCAGGTGCAGCCTTTGCAGCCGGTCCAGGTGGTGCAAACTCCTTCGGCTGGCCGTTGATTTGGACTGCAAATGTGAGAGGTCCTATCGTGATATTATCGCCGGCTTTTGCTGATGCTTCTTCTATTCGCTGACCGTTGAGGAAGGTACCATTACGAGAGCCGAGGTCGCGAATTTTCAGGGTTTCATTGTTAAGGATTAGCTGGCAGTGCCTTCTGGAAACGGGCATAAGAGGAATGCGTAAATCGCAATCCTTCCGCCGGCCAATTACCGTCACCTTGCTCGGTAAAGTGATAACTTTCTGCGAGCCGTTCTTTTTGAATAGAATTAAATTTACATCCATCCTTCTGTCCATCACTTAAGCCTCGCAGTACCCATATATTATATAAATAACAATAAGATTTAGCAAGACAAATCAAATTACAGATGCTGATGATATTGACGATTATAAGCTAAAAGATGATAACTCTATGTTTTGGTTATAGTTATGAAAATTTGTTGATTGGTGATTGGAGATTGGCAATTGGTAATTACCATTTACCAGTCGCCAAATACAAACACAAGGCTTGACAATTCTGCTTAAATATCTATACTTGGGTTTAGTTCTGCTTGTGCTACGTAGCCCCTGTGCTTTCTGCGAAAGCAGATACAGGGGCAGAGTGGCAAAGGATTAGTAATATTGGAAAGAGATATGGTGCGAGTAACACTTCCCGATGGCGGCATATTAAGTGTCACTGAAGGTACAACCGTAAAGCAAGTGGTAGAACAAATCGGAGCAGATCTGGCAAAGGCAGCTATAGCAGCAAAATTAAATGGAAAGTTGGTGGACTTATCCACCCCTGTCACAGAAGATGTAGATATCCAAATCCTTACACTCAAAGACACCGAAGGCCTCCAGATAATGCGGCATAGCTGTGCACACATAATGGCCGAGGCTATCTGCAAGGTTTGGCCGGTTACAAAACTGGTTTATGGTCCTGCTGTTGAAGATGGATTTTATTATGATATCGATCTCGATGAGCCGATTCGGCCGGATGATTTTCCTGCCATAGAGGAAAAGATGCGAGAGATTGTCGAAGACGATAAGCCTTTCATTCGCCGCCAGATGGATAGGGCGGAGGCGTTAGCAAAATTGGCCGGCGACAAATATAAAACCGACAACATAAACCGTACAGATAGTGACACTATTAGTTTCTATTCGCATGGAGACGGCTTCGAGGATTTGTGCCGGGGCCCGCATGTACCCAGCACCGGCAGGGTGGGAAGCTTTAAGATTATGTCGGTAGCCGGCGCCTATTGGCACGGTGACCCCACACAAAAGATGCTGCAGCGGGTTTATGGAACCGCCTGGCCTACTAAAAAAGAGCTTGACGAGTATCTGGAGAGATTGGAAGAGGCGAAAAGACGTGACCATCGTGTGTTGGGCAAACAATTGGATTTGTTCAGCTTCAACGAAGCAGGCCCAGGCTTTGCATTTATGCATCCTAAAGGGATGATTATCTGGAACGAGATAGTGGACTTCTGGCGTGGTGTTCACAATAAATATGGTTATCAGGAAATCAAAACACCGATTGTTCTCAACGAGCAGCTTTGGCACAGGAGCGGCCATTGGGATAATTATAAAGAGAATATGTACTTTACATCTTTTGACGGGGCCGGATATGCGATAAAGCCAATGAATTGCCCAGGCGGATGTCTGGTTTATAAAACCCGACAACATTCCTACCGCGAATTTCCAATGCGGATTGCCGAGCTTGGTTTAGTGCATCGGCACGAGGCCAGCGGTGTGATGCACGGGCTTTTCAGGGTCAGGCAATTCACTCAGGACGATGCCCATATCTTCTGCGCTCCCAAACAGATAGAGTCCGAGGTGATCGGCGTGATTAACCTGACGTTTGAGATATATCGGACTTTTGGATTTGAGGATTTCCATGTTGAGCTATCCACCAAGCCCGAGAAGCATATCGGTTCGGATGAGGTTTGGGATGTGGCAACAAATGCCCTTAAAGGTGCCCTCGAGCATAAAGGGATAAAGTACAAAGTGAATGAGGGCGATGGTGCATTCTACGGACCAAAGATAGATTTTCATATAAGAGATTGTCTGCAAAGGTCCTGGCAGCTCGGCACAATCCAGTTGGATTTCTCAATGCCCCAGCGGTTCGAGCTGGTTTATACCGGCGAGGATAATACCGAAAAGACGCCGGTGATGATTCACAGGGCGGTTTTAGGCTCCTTGGAGCGGTTTATCGGTATTCTTATCGAGCACTACGGCGGCAATCTGCCCCTCTGGCTTAGCCCGGCACAGGTAAGGGTGCTGCCGATAAGTGAGAAAACCAATGATTATGCTAAAGCCGTTTATAATAAGCTTAAAAACGCTCAAATACGCTGTAGTTGCGACTTATCGGATGAAAAAATAGGGGCTAAAATTGCACGGGCACATAGTGAAAAGCTCCCCTATATGCTGGTTGTGGGGCCGAAGGAGGCACAATCTAATACCGTAAATATCAGGATACGAGGAGATAGCCAGAGCAAGACGATGGATTTTGACGAGTTTTTGAAAATAGTAAAGGGCGAAATATCCGATAAAAAAACAGATGTGGTTAATTGGTGATCAGTAATTGGTAATTGCCAGTTACCATTTAAAATCTTTTTAGAAAGGTAAGGTGGTGTACGATCGGTAAACATGGTTTGAGGATAAATGGAGGAATACGGGCCAAGACGGTTCGTCTCATTGACGAATCAGACAATCAAGTCGGGGTTGTAGAAACAGCAGGAGCGCTGGGCAAAGCCCGCGAGGCCGGTTTGGACCTTGTAGAAGTGGCTCCAACGAGTGTTCCGCCGGTTTGCCGAATAATGGATTATGGCAAGTGGCTGTATCAGCAAAAACGCAAGATTCGGGATGCTCACAAAAAAGCTCAGCACCATACAAACACGTTGAAGGAAATTCGGCTAAGGCCTGAAACAGACAAACACGATCTGGAAGTCAAGCTCAAGCACGCCCGTGAATTTCTGGAAAAAGGTTACAAGGTGCAATTCAGCCTGTTCTTTCGCGGACGCCAGTTGCTTCATGTAGAACATGGATATGCGATGCTTGAGCAGATAGCCGATTCTTTGCAGGACATGGGGAAGGTTGAACGACCAAGCTCAATGACGGGAAGGCGTTTAACGCTGTTTCTTGTTCCAAAGTAGGTGTGTGGCTTCGCCGGCTAAGAATAATATCTTAGAATAATAGTAGAGTATTAACGGCTTTGGGGACGGTATTAAAAACCGAGTTTCGATACGGGGGTGCTTCTATATACTCATGTGGGGGTTGAAAATATAGTTTCATCAAAATCCAGATAAGATTTTGGTGTGTTTTGTGCATTTTATGTTGACCTTTATCTAAAAATGTCTTAAATTGCTTGCTTTTATATTCCAGATAATTGATATTTTTTTAAGGAGCTGGGTTAAATGCCGAAACAGAAAACCCATAAAGGTTTAAGAAAAAGAGTAAAGATTACAGCCACGGGCAAAGTCAAATATAGACGGCCGGGCGGCAGCCATCTTTTAAGTGGTAAAAGTGCCAAACGCCGAAGGCGATTAGGTCAAGCGACTATTATGACAGGTCCATCAGCCGTTAAGGCCAAGATTAAGCTCGGTAAACAGGCATCTTGATTAAAACACCATCAGCACAGCTTATGGTGACAGGTAAAAGACAATAAACATTATAAAATGATCAGTGGATCATGCTTGCTTCTCGGCTTCCAATCAGCTGCCGCCAGCAAGCTTAAGAAACCTGAATTTATCAAAGGAAAGCTGATATGCCAAGAGTTAGAAAAGGTGCCGCAGTACGTCAAGCAAGGAGACGGCTTCATCGAGCTGTAAAAGGTTATCGTGATGCGAGGGGTCATCTTTATCGCCGCGCCAAGGAAGCTGTTGTACGGGCGGGTGTATACGCGCGGGTAGGCCGCAAGCTGCGAAAACGCGACTTCAGAGGTCTGTGGATTTTACGCTTAAGCGCAGCCTGCCGGCAGAGAGGAATAAGATACAGCCAGTTTATCAACGGCTGCAAAAAGGCCAACATTATCTTGAACCGGAAGATGCTGAGCGAAATCGCCATAGCAGACCCGAAAGGTTTTGAGACAATCGTTGATGCTGCCAAAGCCGCCTTCAATTCGTAATGAGTTCATAGTTCATTGTTCATCGATGAGCTACGAACAATAAACAAAGGTACGAATTAATGCTTGAGCAATTCGAAAAAATTGGCAAAGATGCACTTGCAGATTTAGAGAAGATTGCCGACCTGAAAACTCTGGAAGATTTCCGTATAAAATACCTCGGTCGCAAAGGGCAGATTATCCAGATGCTCGGTCGGATAGGTAATCTACCCGCCGAGCAAAAGCCACAGGCGGGTAACCTCGCTAACAGGATAAAAAAAGAAGTCACCGAGACATTTGAGAAATTAAAAAAGACCCTGCTGGAATCGCAGCAAAAAAGACGCGATTTTTTAGATGTCACTTTGCCGGGAGTGCCTGTTAACATCGGCAGGCCTCATGTCATTACCCAGACCATAAATGAGCTGCTTGAGATATTTGGCCGAATGGGCTTTGCCGTGGCTTATGGCCCCGAAGTTGAGGATGAGTGGCACAATTTTGTGGCCCTTAACATCGGTCCTGATCATCCTGCAAGAGACCCGGCTGATAATTTTTATATAACCGATAATATGCTCTTGCGAAGCCAGACCTCTACCATCCAGATTCGTGTAATGGAAAAGAAAAAGCCTCCCATCCGCGTTGTTGCCCCAGGCCGGGTCTATCGGCCTGACACCGTTGATGCTACGCACATGTACATGTTTCATCAGCTTGAAGCGCTCGTTGTCGATGAGGGTGTCACGATGGTTGATATGAAGACCACCATCGAGCAGTTCATTCACGTTTTCTTTGGTACCGACACGAAGTGGCGATTTCGTCCGAGCTTTTTCCCGTTCACCGAGCCGAGCGGCGAAGTGGATTTGCTCTTAGCGGATAAAACCGGCAAAGAAAGCTGGGTAGAGATGGGCGGCTGTGGCATGGTTGACCCCAATGTTTTTGACGCAGTAGGGATAGATAGTGAAAAATATACCGGCTGGGCCTTCGGCTTCGGCATCGAACGGCTCGCAATGCGAAAATACGGCATTCCCGATATCCGCCTGTTCTTCGAGAATGACCTGCGATTCTTAGACCAATTCTGATTTTCCCGCACAAATTTCATCTTCAATAATATCAGAGCCGGTTAGAAGATGAATACCGCGAGTTTCGAACGAAAAAATCTGGGATTTTTTGTAAATTTTTGTTGACAGCAATCCATCGAAGTTGTTAAAAGCTAAATTTTATAGGACAATATCTTTTTGCGGATTCTGGTTTGATCGAGATGGAGCATGTCAAAACATCTTTGCGAGGTTTTGTGGGTTAATATCCGTGCGCATTGTAGGACGCAGAGAAGGAGGAATGTTAACATTTTTGTAACAATTCACGGGGATAATCACAGTTTTTCACTCAGAATCGACATTTTAAGGCCGTGAAGGATTACGATTTTTAAATGACATGTCTTCAGACTGCGATGTGAGAATAATTTTATCTGGTGCAGAGAAAGGAGAAAGTAGATAGACAAAATCACGCGAAAGTACACAGAGAAATATCTGTGCGTTTAGTGTGCGCACAGAAAAAGCAACAATTTTTTTTAAGGAGAAAAAAAATGAAAGCGCAAAAATGGATGATCCACTGTGGCGCAATGTTGGCAATCCTGGTTTTGGGCCTTATGGCCTTTACGGCTGACGTCAGCTTCAGCTACGAGAGGTCTAACCTTCCGCAAGATGCCAATACGGTAGACGCTTTAATCAGCGAAGAGGAGCCTATCTTACTGCAAGACCCTGAAACTCTGGTAGACCCCGTAATCACTGGATATGATGCTATTTTGCATGCACAAAGTACAACTGGTCGATTCCATGATTTAATAGGTACCTATGATGGATGGGACACCTATGCCGTATATATAGCTGGATATAATGACCTAAATACTGTGTCCCGCTATACAAGAAGAGTTATTTTTGGTGGTCAAAGTATAGAGACGATGACGGTGGATCTTATGACAGGCAGGGTTGGCATCGGTACGACAAGTCCCACCGAGGCATTGGAGGTAGTTGGCAATATAAAGATAAGTGGTACCGGCAATGGGATTATCTTTCCTAACGGCAGTAAGCAAACAACCGCTGGCGGTGGTGGTGCTGATAATGACTGGGATGGTGCTGGCACTGGGAAAATGTACACTCACTTCCTTACTGACAGAATCGGCATCGGAACAACGAATCCTTCTGAAAAGCTTCATGTTGTGGGTAGCCTTCGCCTCGACAAAGCCGGGACGGCTTTGGGGCGGTTAATACTCAATACTGGAACTCGCAACGATCCCGGCCGCTATGGCATCGTCTTTACGAACAATTCTTTGGCCCCGTTCCTTGGCGATGACACACAAGAACAGATATATAGCTTCCTTACAGGTTGGTCTCCAAACCGAGTATACAGTGCACGACTGCGGGTACATGGAAGAGCCAGCGGTAGTTGGGGAAATTATCTTGAGATGACACACGATGGTAACAACGGGATTATCGATACCGATGTCGGACACATTATTATTAACCCGGCAAAAAATGTCGGCATCGGGACGACTAGCCCCGGCAGTTATAAGCTGGCGGTAAATGGTACCGCCGCTAAGCCGGGCGGCGGTTTTTGGTCTACCTTCTCAGACGTTAGGCTTAAAGAGATACATAGTAGTTATGAACGTGGTCTATCTGAGGTGACTCGCCTCAATCCGATAAATTATAGTTACAGACAGGACAACGACCTGAAACTACCGGCTGGAAAGCAATTTGTCGGGCTTGTTGCCCAGGAAGTACAGAAGGTTGTACCCGAAGCTGTTGAAGAAAACTCAGATGGTTATCTTATGATCAACAGCGACCCGATTATCTGGGCTATGTTAAATTCGATCAAAGAACTCAAGGCGGAAAACGACCAGATCAAGACAGAAAACGATCAGCTCAAGCAAAGACTTGATGCTTTGGAGCAGAAAGTCAACAAGCAAAGCTTGCCAATCCAAGATGTGTTGCGATAAGATTGTGTTAAAAATTGTTAGGTCGGTTAGATAGCTGGATTTCCTGCGGTTATTAGTTTGATATTGTTAGCTGGAGT
>CAZIED010000043.1:0-9782 GCA_964538525.1 uncultured Pirellulales bacterium
CCATTGCCGGAGAGCTGTTTATAGGCAAAGTAGAACTGGTCAGCCGTGCCCCAAATATCTGCACCAGCGGCGGTCATCGTAATCGGAGGACCGGCTGTAAAACTTCCAACAGATGCCGGTATGCCTCTGAACCAGAGCGTTAAGGAATTAACGCCATTTCTGGTCCAATCCTGTGCATCGGTCCACTGGCGTTCTGCTTCAGAATAAAACAGTGTCCCACTTTTTTCAAGGTCGGTTCCTTCATTCACAGTGCCGTCGTTGTCGTAACGCATGTAAATAGATTGAAAGCCGTTGTGAGTAATACTGCGTTCGGCAAACGGAGGAGCAAGGTGCCCCACGGTCATGCCGGTATTATTCACGGAGTAGTCTAACCACGTATTGAATATCAAATTATCGATATCGTCGTAGTCTTCAAAGTCATCCACAGTGATAAAATCACCTACCGTAAATCTCCACACATCGCCCGGCCATACGGACGGCTCATTGACCTCATCAATAGCCCAGTAGTAAGTTGTGTCGAAGTCAAGTGGCGTAGTGATAGGATAGCTCGGGTCGGTATGCTCAACACCATTAACATCACAGCCGCTTCTATCTTTCACTTTCTGCTCGTTGGGGTCCAAGTACACCAGGTGCTTGTCGGCTTTCATTCCCGGCATCCAGCTAAGGGTAGGTGTCCTCTTGACATCTGTGGCACCATCAAGCGGATTCGGACTGCTGGCCGTTAATGGCAGTGAGAATGCCGCCTGTGGAATTAGTTGCTTTGACGTCTTTGGGCCTTCCCAACGCAGCTCTGCCACTGCATAACCCGTCCCCTCGACTTCGGTTGCATAATACTCCATATTAATGGGATATTTCCCGGCATCAAGTTCAATCGGGTCGCTCCAGTCCTCGCAGGCCGTGTAGCGGTAGGCCCACTTGTCAATAATCAGTTCGTTATTCACCCATAGGCGCACGCCGTCCTTGCTATAAGTGTAGAAGGTCCAGGTACCGGAGAACGGTATCTCTACCTTGCCGGTCCATCTGACTGAGAAATTATCGGTGTTGACACCCGTAGCCGGTGAGTCAGCGCCCCAGTCGAAGTTGATCTGAGGGTCTGAGCGCCCCAGCACTAGTGTATCAAAGGCCGTCCCGTTATAGTACGACCCTTTCAGACCTCCGCCAGGACGAGTAGTGGTAAAGCTCCAGATATCGCCATCGTGCCACACATTGCTAAGGTCCTGCTGCTTAACCTTCCAGTAGTGCACCGTCTCATAGGGAAGTGTGGTGGTGAGCGTATAACTATAACGCAAATTGGGATCGTGTACTATGGTCGTCTTCTGAACGAGCGCAGCGGGATTGGTGCCGAAGTACAACGAACTCGCCTTTTTACCGATACCTTTATTCCAGCTAAGGGTCGGCTGAAGGTCCACAAATACGGCGCCATCAAGCGGATCTGGGTTATAAGCAGTTAAGGATCCAACCGTAAAGCTCCAGACGTCGCCCCGCCACAATTTATCCGGGTGCAGGTCATTGACCTCATCAATCCGCCAGTAGTAAGTCGTACCCGGGGTAAGACCGGTCACAGGATAGCACGGGTCGCTGATGAGGCCTTTGTCACTGCCGCCGGTACCGTCGTTGACATCGTCAAAATCGGTGTCGAAGTACACATGGTGGCCGTTCACGTCAGCCGCATAAGCCCCCGCATACCATTCAAGCAACGAATTGGTGGTGGTAATCTCGTCTTTATTAGCCGGGGTGGGGACATGGACCTTGAGCGGTGTTTCGCCCGTCATAACCACCTCAATCTCTGGCTGCGTCAGCGCGCGGTTATAAATGCGAGCGTCGTCTATAAGGGTATCGCAAAAACGGCCACTTGCCCCAGAATTTTCGCCTATGTAGACCATGTTGGTGTTGATGCTTATAAACCCCACATAGGCCTTAGTAGCTTTCAATACGCCTTCGATGTATATCTTAAGTACGCTTCCATCATAGGTCCCAACGACGTGGTGCCACACATTATTGAACGAGGCATCGGTCACATAATAAGTTGTGATCCAAGTTCCACGATCATAAATGAAGAACTCAATCTGATAGTTTGTTCTCATGCCCTTTATCATATAGCTGGTGTCGCCTTTGCCAAACCAATCATTATTTTGATTGGTGCCCAAATCATTCGTGTTTAACCACAATGCAAGCGTAACCTGACGAGTGATGTCAAGGCTCGCAGCGTTGCCGCAGTCAACGTAATCATTAACTCCATCAAAATCCAGTGAATAGGGGCCAACCTTCCCGGCCACCCATGTGGGGCCGTGAAGGACACCAAAATTATTGTTACCGCTTGCGTCTTCAGCGTAGATACCGGTACCCTCATCAAACTTCAACCAGCAGACAAGATTGGGGTCCGCAGCTTTTACCGCATTGGTCATAGCCAGACCAAGCACCAAAACAAAACAAGTTAAATAAATCAATCTTTTACACATAATAATCCTCCTTTCCTTCGACTTCGCTCAGAGCCTGCCCTGAGCCTGCCGAAGGGACAATCAAAAAAAGTAAAACAATAATCAATGTGCTTTGGACACATACTAAAACAATCGGATAATAATTTGCCATCCATAAAAAAATTTTGCCGATGGGATAGAACTTGTATGGTATTTGATATTATCTTCCTCCTTCAAAGCTCATTATATGATAATAGCTTTATAATTGGCACGAAAAATAATAAATTAAAGCAAAAAACGTACACAATTTAACATAATAAATTATACTGAATTAGCCAACTTAATGCCAAGAGAAATCTGTGGATTTCACCGTACAATTTTAATCCTCTGATTCACTACACAACCTTGTGGAAGTCTGTCATGTATTTATTTTTCCTGAACCTCGATTTCGATTGATGCTTTCTTCAACCCATCTGCGCTTGCTGTAAGCCTGATTTTGCCTGTCTTTGGTTTAGACTTGTCCTGAGCAAAGTCGAAGGATTGGAGAATGACCAATCCTCGGCCGTGATAGGCCTTGTGAGTTTTATCTTTATAGTCCTCGTGGCTGCTTAAATCACCGTTCTCTATTCCGAGAATCTCGCCTGGTCCATCCAGCTCAAACGTCAATTCATGCTGAGCGTCTGGGACACGCACGCCCTGGTCATCCACAATCTGGAACTCCAGATGACAGATATCCTTGCCATCCGCACGAAGCACTGTCACGTCGGGCAGCAGCTCAATTCGGCTCGCAGATCCAGCCGTTTTTAATACGTATTCGCAAACGGCCGTGCCATTTTTTATACCGATAGCCTTGAGAACTCCTGCCTCGTACGGCACTTCCCAGCTTAAAAGACCCTGAATTGCATCCGTAATTTTTTTTGTTCCAACGGGTTTATCATTGAGAACAAGTTTTACCTCCGAACAGTTTGTGCAGCAAAAAACCGCGATGGTTGTGTCGGCAGGCCGGTTCCAGTTCTCCTCGGCTACTCTAAAGCCCTGCCCTCTCTTATCGCTATTTTTAGAGACACATATATAAACCATCGGCTCACTGCCCCAGAGGCTCTGGCGGAACCAGCCCAAAGGCTTTTTGAATCCGCACAGGTCAAGCAGACCTGCACTGAATGCTTTGTCCGGCCATTTAAGTGCTTCGCCGAGGTAGTCTATGCCCGTCCAGAGAAATTGTCCGCCGACATAATCATTGTCACGTACCACCGCCCAGGAGCTATATTGATGGTCAGTTTCACTACCGAAAATAAAACGATCCGGGTACATTTTGTGGTCGGATTCATAGTATTTTTCCTGGTAGTTATACCCGACAATATCCAGCATTTGAGCAAGCCCGACGGCATTCGACATCAAAATGCTCGCCAGTCCCATTGTGACAGGCCGAGTCCTGTCTATCTTTTTTGTAACCTCGATAAGCGGTTTGGCATACTTGACCAAGTTTTCTGCCGGCGGCTGCTCGGGTCGGTAGTTTTCCCCCAGCACCGGGTGAGAGAATGGGTCGTTAGGATAATCAATCTCATTGCCGATGCTCCACATAAATACGCTCGGATGGTTTCTGTCTCTGCGTACCAAATCCTGCATGTCTATTACAGACCACTGATTAAATACCTCACCGTAGCCGAATCGGCTCGGAAGTCCCACATTCCAGCCGGACACCCATTTATTCTTCGGCGGTGTAAATTCGTCAAAGGCCTCATCTTTTACCAGCAAACCAAGCCGGTCGCAAATATCCAACAGCTCCGGTGCCGGCGGATTGTGACTGGTCCGAACAGCATTTACACCCAATTCTTTGAGCAGGCGTAACCGACGTTCGAGCACCTTCTGCGGCACAGCAGCACCGAGACAGCCCGCATCATGGTGCAGACAAACGCCTTTAATCTTGACTTGCTTTCCGTTCAATAGAAATCCTTTATTAGGATCGAACTGGATTGTGCGAATACCAAACGCTGTATTTGTTTCGTCAACAATTTTTTCTCCAACCTTCAGACTGCTTTTAAGCGTGTACTGGTTAGGCGTCTCAAGTGACCAAAGCTGTGGACGGTCGATCATAATTCGCTGTGTAAATGTTTGTTCCGCTTCGGCATCAATTGTCCCTGAGGTGGTCAGACTCCCCACTATGCGTCCTTCTATCGTGATAATATCGGATTGAATAGAAAAGGACTTGGGCTGATTGTAACCATTTCTAACTGTTGTTTCGATTCGGATAACAGCAGAATCTTCTTTAACCTCCGGCGTAGTAATGTAGGTACCAAATTCGCCTATCCTAAGCTTATCGGTGATGCACAGACGTACATGGCGATAGATACCGGAGCCGGTGTACCATCGCGAGTCGGCAAATTTGGAATGGTCCACACGGACCGCAACAATGTTTTCACTCGTCACGGCGGAGCGTGCCGTAGCTGGATCGGCACCTAATTTCAAATAAGGCGTCAGGTCGTATTTAAAACTCGAATAACCGTAAGGGCGTGTACCTACAAAAATTCCATTAATCCAGACCAAAGAGTTGTTGTACACGCCGTCGAACTCGATCGTGACGATTTTTTCTTTGTTGTTTGGGTCCAGCTTAAAATGCTTGCGATACCATCCGATGCCGCCGGGGACAAAACCGGTACCGCTGGAATATTCGGGGCTGAGGGGCCCTTCAATGCTCCAGTCGTGCGGCAGATTTACTTTTCGCCAGGTGGAGTCATCAAATGCGGGCATGACCGCCGTAGGAAAGTCGCCCTTTCCCACGACTACGCTCGGGACAAGGCTGAAGCGCCAATCAAAATCGAAATCCACGTAGGTTCGCCCTAATGATGTCACGGACATAATAAGGATAATTGCGCAGGTTATTAACTTCATATCTTCTCCCTAATTCGGAATTCGGCAGCCAGAATTCAAAATTCTGTCTCCCTTATCCTGTATTTTCTTATTGTTTAACCTCGATTTCAACCGAGCTTTTCTTCAGATCATCCGCCTGTGCCACGAAATGGATTTTACCCGGTTTGTTTGCCGATTGTACAATCGCTAAACACAGCCCATTAAATGCTCTGCGTTGGCTCGCTTTGAACGAGTCACGGTCGGAAGGATTTCCATTATCAACACCAATGAGATGTCCCTTGCCCTCTATGGTGAAATGTACAAGGTTATCAGTGGTAGGGACAACGACACCAGCTGAGTCAATGATCTCAACCTTTATGTGGGCAACATCTTGTGCATCGGCGACAATTGAGTCTCGATCAACGCTCAGACGGATTGCAGCCGGTGTACCGGCTGTGCGAACTTCGACAGTGCAAACCTCTTTGCCGCTTTTTCTACCGATAGCCTTCAAAACACCTGGCTCATAAGGGACATCCCATGATAGGTGTAAATCGGCAGTGGTGCTGTTGACAGGTGGACGCTCGTAGCGGGCCCAACTGCCGGAATTACCAGGCCTGGGAAATTCAAGGCGCTTCTCGCCGAAGCTCTTACTGTTTAGAAATAGCTCGACAGCATCACAATTGCTATAGCAGAGAACGGGAATGACCTGGCCCTCTCTGCCAGGCCAGTTCCAGTGCGGAAACAGATGAATCATCGGCTCAGTGGTCCATTGGCTCTTATAGAAATAATAGCTGTCTTTTGGGAAACCGCAAAGGTCGAGCACGCCGGAACTGGCATTTTTGCTTGGCCAGCGTGACTCCCCGAGATAATCTATGCCCGTCCACATAAAATCACCGATACAATAGTCGTGTATGGCGACGAATTTCCAAAGCTGCTCGGCGCGAATCATGCCTGTAGTATAGTTGGCTCTGACAACATTTAGGTCTTTGCCGAGCGAATATCCATCGCGAACGCCATAGACCGAGGCGCTCTCGGTGCCGACAAATTTCCAGCTCGGATGAGCTTGGCGGTCGAGGCTGTAGTATAGCTCCCGCCGCTCGTGCCAGCGGTCAACATAATTGTAGCCGACTATGTCAAGCAGCTCCAGAAACTCTGGAGTTGTGGAGCCGCCGTCGGCAGCGATGTTGTCGCAGCCCTGCGTGACTGGCCGCGTAGGGTCTTCACGGTGACATATCTCGACGAGCTTTCGCAGCACCTCATGACCGCCTGGGCGGGGCTGCTCTCTGACTTCGTTGCCAACGCTCCACATTACTATCGATGGATGATTTCGGTCACGATGAAGCATCGCAACCAAATCACGCTCCGACCATTCATCGAAATACTTATTATAGCCGTGCGTGGTTTTACCTATCTTCCATTCATCGAAAGCTTCATCCATGACGAGAAAACCCATGCGGTCGCACAGGTCAAGAAATTCCGGCGCAGGCGGATTGTGACTGGTGCGGATAGCGTTGCAGCCCATATCTTTGAGTATCCGCAGCCTACGCTGCCAGACGCCAATCGGCACAGCCGCACCGACGCAGCCGCCGTCGTGGTGCAGACAGACGCCTTTCATCTTTACACGATTATCATTGAGCAGCAATCCTTGGTCAACATCATACTCGATTTTACGTATGCCAATCGGCGTGAAAACCTCATCGATGGATTCATTTTTATAAAGCAGCACCGTTTGCAGCGTATAGAGAACAGGGGTTTCAACAGACCATAGCGAAGGCTTTGCAACTTTCATCTGCTGCTCAACCTCGGCGCTCTGGTTAGGTTCTATCGCGTTATATTTGGTTTCGGTGCGTGCCACTTCCTTTCCCTGGGGGTCAAGCAGTACCGAACGCATTATCCCTGCTTCAGCAGAGGCAGAGCTATTATTTTCAACGAGCGTGCGGACGACCACAGTAGCCGATTCTTCTGAAACTTCCGGTGTGGTGACATAAACGCCCCAGTGGCCCACGTGAATCAGGTCAGTGACAACGAGACGAACGTGACGATAAATGCCGGAGCCGCTGTACCAGCGGGAGTTAGGCTGATTGGAATTATCTACGCGGACGGCAAGGATATTTTCTCCCTCAATAAGATAAGACGTCAGGTCGTAATGGAAGCTGATGTAGCCAAAGGGGTGCTTGCCGAGGAATTTTCCATTGACCCAGACGGAGCTGTTTTCATATACACCGTCGAGCTCGACCCAGACGCGTCGGCCTCGTGCTGAATCCAGAAGTGTGAAGTGCTTGCGGTACCAACCAATGCCGGCGGTGACATAGCCGCCGGCGCCTCCAGTCGGGGCTTCCTGCCGGAAGCCGCCAGATTCAGGCTCAACGCTCCAGTCATGCGGAAGTTCCAGCTTTCGCCAACCGCTATCGTCGAAAGAAATCTGCTCTGCGCCTTGCATGTCACCCAGTCCTTCGACGGTGAGCCGCTCAGGACGGTCGAACCGCTTGAACCTCCAGTCTGAATCCAGTGGCAACACATGCCGACCTCTCGCCGTTGTCGTGAAAATAAACACAGATACCATCAACAATATTAGGAAACGTTTCATAGGTTAGTCTCCGAATTTTATAACAAAACCGCCATTGGCCTTAAGTTTTATTTCTAACGGTTTTCCCGGCGTAATGGTTATCTGTTGCATGCTGAACGAGCGATTATCCGCACCTTCGGTAATTAATGTTCCTGTTTTAGCATTTTCCAAAAACGGAAGTTCAAGATTTATACTCTTTTCGACATTTTCTCCGTTTATGCCTGCCACATACCAGGAGTCTTTCGATTTGCGGGCGATAACCACCAGCTTTCCAGGGTAACCATCTATAAAGCGAGTGTCATCCCAGCACGTAGGAACCTTTCTGGTAAAATCCTTAACATAATCCGGTACTGCTGCCATGCTCTCAGGAGTTACTGCAAAATGCTGCACACCCGATAAGAAAATAACCGACGTCGCTAATTCAAAGCCGTTGGTTGTAATCCTCTTTATATTGGGTACCTCGCCAAAACAAACAGACGTGAAATCCATCGGGTCGAACGCATTTCGAGTAAATACCGCCGTGCAGGAATGAATGGGTTCAAGATCGGCGTTGGCTTGTTCAAATGTCACATACTCAAAACCTCTTATCCCTTCCATTGTCACTAAGTTCGGATAAGTGCGATGCCACCCTCTTGGTATCGTCGCTCCGTGACAATTAACCATCAGGCCGAACGCAGCGGCATCCTCGAAAATATCCTGGTAATACACCATCATGGATTGCCCGTCACCAGCGAAGAAATCCACCTTGACGCCCTTGATACCCATTTCCTTAAGTCTGCCGAATTCTTTGACACGGTCTTCGTGCGTCAGCAGCTTACTTTTCGGATGGTACGTGGTGGTATTCCAGTCGCCGGAGGAATTGTACCACAAAAGAAGGCCTACATTTTGGGTTTTGGCGTATTCTGCAAGCTCTTTTATTTTGTCGTAGCCTATTTTTGTGTCCCAGTCGGCATCAACCAGGCAATACTCCCAATTCATATCGGCTGCGAAATCAATAAAACGTTTCTGCACATCGTATGTTATAGAGCCATCCTTCAGGATAATCCAGCTCCAGGATGCTCTTCCGGGCTTAACGTATGAGACGTCCTTAAGTTTTGATGGTTCAGCTAGGTCTGTCCCCAGCGTCGATTCGACAATTGTTTTTAAGCTGTTACCGATGGCAATTATCCTCCAGGGCGTCTGCCAGGGCAGGATCGATTCAGGATTGCACGGCCCGCCGGGATAGATTTCTTTTTCTTGTGGAAAACCGATGAATAATTCATTACTGCCCGCTGTGGATTGTAACCGACAGCCGCAATAATTCCTGTCAATAGCTGTCTCTGTAATCAGCAACCAACATTTATCATAATTAAATAGTGCCGGGAAAACCCATCCAGCCTTGTTAAAAGGAAGTTTATTAGGCTCTATATCCTGTTTGTAATGCTGCTCATAACAAGGCTCAACATTACACCATCCTGTTTTGGCATCGGTCATCGGCTGAATCCAGGCCTTTGTGCCAGGCAAGAAATTGAATGATGTGACCTCCTCCTTGATTTTCTTTACATCATCTGACTTTTCAGAGAAACAATATCTAAAAGCGACTCCGTCGTTTGAAACCTGAAAAATTATATCCATCTTTTTGCCGGAGGTGGTTGTTAAATGAAAGGTTCGCTTGTTGCCCATATAAGAGCAGTTACTACGTTTACCTTGCAGCATTATATAGTTTGTTTCAACAGTCTCGATATCCGATACAGACTCAAGCGACAGACCTTTTGAAAAATCTTCATCTCCTCTGACTATTCCTAATTTGGACTGCTGAAGAATAGTCTTACCGGCCAATTCAATACGATAGACGGGACGCATCTGGTCGGATAGCCAAAAGTACACGGCAATCTTTTTATCAGGGCTGCTAATCATATTTTCACCTTCTTTTGCTATGCAGCGGCTCAAGCAAACAAAAAGTAAGAATACAA
>CAZIED010000043.1:9882-12718 GCA_964538525.1 uncultured Pirellulales bacterium
TTTTCACCTTCTTTTGCTATGCAGCGGCTCAAGCAAACAAAAAGTAAGAATACAAATATTGAGCTTACTTTATTAAATTTTAGCTGACCTATTTCCCTCATACAACTTCCTTTCTAAGCAACAGATTATACAAACTTCTCATACTTATTATGCACGTCCAGGATTTTTTAATCAGACCGCCCTGGAAGCGACACAGTGGCCTGATAATTTGAATAATTATATAAAGGATTCCTTTGGGGTTTATAAAGTTTTCCTTGTATAGGATTATCGTTCTGAGTATAGACCCATATTTCATGGGGATCCCATACAACAACCTCATCACGACAATCTCCCGTGATATCCAATACGGCATTACACATATCCGGATGGCCATCATCTGGAAATTGCAAGACTTTCCGCCCCCAGCCGTCAAACATGCCACCTTCATCTACATTCGGATTATGAACAAAAAATTCCTCGGATCGGCCTGTCCAATTGACCGGCAGGCACATACTTCCAAATTGATTCGGCTCGAAACAGTAATAGATATTTCCATCCGAATCATAGTAATGAATAATCCCCTGATTTCCCCAGAAGTTGATGGTCACCGTTTCCAGACCGGGCAAGTCGTCTCTGAAATTTGCCACGGCAGGATTTTGGACATGGCCAATATAGTGATGCTTTAATATGTTTCCTTTAATATCTGTAAAAAATATCCCTTCATCACTTGCGGCACATAATAATCTTAATTCTGATTGTGGCTTAAATTTGACAATAGCGACTCCATCCGCGTGGTCATTGATTGAGCTATCTAAAGTCCATAATTTTCCTCCATTATCATCGAATAAGGTATAACCCATCATCAGCTCATCTTTGCCGTCGCCGTCAACGTCATAAGCATACGGATAATGACCCGTATTGCATTCGGCTTCCCACAATAATTTTAGCTTGTCGTCAAACGCCCAGAGGTAACGGTAACGATCCTTAATGATGATATCGCTGTCGTAACCTTTGCCGCGTAAATCGCAGAAATAGATGGAGTCTCCAAGGATTCGAGGAAAAATATTATAAACTGAATTGTATGGTTTGCCGCCGGGTGTTTTGGGCGTGGGTGCTTTATATTTGGCTGTCCCCGTAGCGCCGTCGGCTACAACAATTTCAAAATTCATACAATAAATAACTTCATTTTTGCCGTCTCGGTCAATATCGTGTATCTGAAAACCGACGTCATTGGTCAAATGATATTTCCAGGGGTCAGGTTTTCCTATTTGCCATAATTGTTTGCCGTCAAAGGTCATCGCAGTTAAACAGCTTAATTCACTGTTGCGGTCTTTTGGGCCATGATGAATGACCTGGCCGATGAGCACATCGATGTCACCATCGTTATCAAGGTCTCCAAAACGCAGATTTCTGCCTGCCCCGAAACCTTCCGTTTCAATCTTTTTCCAAACAACGGGCTTCGGATTGGCTGCTTGAAGCTTCTTCTCTAATTTGTTGAATACATCGCGGGCAGCTTCATATTTAATCTTATTTTCTTTGGTGGTCGTTACTTTGAGAGTCGTGAATTTTGTCGGCACATTTGCAGTGAAGCCGATTTTACCTTTTTTGTAGGTTGAATCGGTCGCTTCCAAAACAATACTATTCAATTGAGCACGAATACGATCTTCTTTTACCGAAATATTTGCTGTTAAATAATCACCCGGCTGCCAAACATATTCGGCCTGGGACAGGATTTTTTCGTATGGCTTGTGGAATCCAACGTCGTGTTTGACCATCTTTAAAACAATCTTGTTGTCAGCCACACCGAAGAAATAGTAACATCGGTCATTTTGGTACCGAAAAACAACGCCGCTTTGGTGTTTTCTCGATTCTGTTCCTGCTCCGGCACGCTCCGCCGTGACGAATGCAAAGCGAACGTTAAGATTATAATCTTCCCAGATTTCATTTCCGGCGATAATCAACGGATAAGCATAATTGATTTCATCCGTTTTGCTTTGATAGATAAATCGTTCGTTATCAGCTTCACGAACGCTCCACCATCCTCGGTCATTCGATACTGCCCAGTTACCTTTAGGTGCCGCTTCAGGTAGATAATGATATTCCGTATAAGCGCCAAGATTATTGCTTAAAGAGCCTCTTTTTAGTCCGCTAAAATCATCATAAAATAAAAGGTCGTCTTGTGTCTGGCTCAAAGGTATTTCATCTGATGCCTTAACACAGGATATTGTAATAAGCAGAACTGCTGATAGTATTCTACATCTCATACTTGCTCCCTCTGGCAGCTTCAGCAGGCAGAGGGCGCACGGCTCGGCTGAGCTCGCTGAAGTCCGCACACTATTGTCATCACCAGTAATGATGCACTAATTCACGAATATGGCTGTCGTAAATTTTGCCAACCTGGCGCATAGTCTCCCCTGACAAGGCAGGCAGGTCTGCTGCTGTAAAGTTCTCATCGGCCTGAGACGGCCGCTTGACGCCCGGGATGGCACATGTTACTGCATCAAACATCAAAATCCATCGCAGAGCAAACTGCACCATGCTCATACCGTCAGGACATATAGCTTTTAATTTCTTAACCACTTTCAATCCTGTCTGGTAATCAACGCCGGAGAAGGTTTCGCCTCTGTCAAATTGCTCACCGTGCCGATTAAACTGCCTATGGTCGTCGGGTGTAAAGGTGCTGTCGGCTTTTAGCTTGCCCGTCAGCATCCCTGAAGCCAGAGGGACGCGTGCCAATATACCGACTTTGCGTTTCTTGGCCTGCTCGAAAAATAGCTCTGCCGGCCGATGCCGGAACATGTTGAAAATCATTTGCACACTCTGCACGTTCGGGAACTCAATCGCCTTTAGAGCTTCT
>CAZIED010000044.1:0-1302 GCA_964538525.1 uncultured Pirellulales bacterium
TTAATGATTTTAATTAGTAATTAATCATTTATCATTCATCCTTTATCATTTAATAAGGGCGGGGCGACCGCCCGACCCACTCTTTCAATTTATTATTTACTATTTACTATTGATTATTGTTCGCACGCACTATCTATTATAACAAAAATATAGCAGTTCGCAAACGGGAAATGAGAGTCAGAATTCTTTATTCTGTCCCTTCGATTTTACTCAGGGCAGGCTTCTGTCTTCTGTATGAGCGTCTTTGCGGATAATAGCCTCGCCTTTCTCTACTTCGATAGTCAGGCCGGAAAGATCCAGCTCTGTGACATTATCAAGGGTAAAACCAGTTTGTGCCTTAATGTGGCAGTTTTCAAAGGATACGTTCCGTATGGGACTACCTTTTAGGCCGTGCATATCACCAACCGACTTGGTTGTGCCGGAGACATTGATAATCTTCACATTTCGCACCACCGGCAGGGGGTCTGAAGGCGGCTTAGGATTAACCATGCGCCATTCCATGTTGAACTCGAACGCCTTACGCGTATCCTGGAGCTTTATGTCCCGGTAAATAATATTCTCGACCACGCCTCCTCGGCTGGGCTGAGACTTAAAGCGGATCGGGGCCCAGTTATTCGAATCCATGATGCAATCGCGAATCTCAACGTTGCGAATGCCGCCCGACATTTCACTTCCCATCGACACGCCGCCGTGCCCGTAACGGAAACAGCATTTCTCAACTACTATGTCCTCGGCAGGTCGATTCACTCGCCGACCGTCCTCATCCTTGCCCGACTTAATTGCGATGCAATCGTCATTCACATCGATGTCACAACCTGTAATACGAATTTTTTTGCTGGAATCCACATCGATTCCATCGGAGCTGATGATGTTATGTTCCGCTCGTATGGTCAGGTTTTCTATAACCACATCTTCACTATATAGAATAAATAGCCCCCAGCACGCCTGATTTTTAAACGATAGGCCTGAGACGCGAACATTTCGACAATTCTGGATGGCAATCAGACGGGGCCGACCGACACGCAGCTCGCTACTGTTTCTGGGGAAATGCTCCATCCACTTGTCGCCTGAGCCGTCGATTGTGCCTTGACCGGTCAGCTCCAGGCCTGTCATATCGAAGGCATTGATAAGAGCCGACGTCCACTTGCGTTCTTCACCTTCCCAGCGAGTATCCACCTGCGGATAGTCATCCGGATTGGTTGTGCCTTTTATGATACCGTCTTTTTCGATGTGGAGGTTAACACCCTTTTTAAGAAAAATCGCACCAGACAGGAAGATACCCTTTGGCACGATAATCACGCC
>CAZIED010000044.1:1402-12671 GCA_964538525.1 uncultured Pirellulales bacterium
CTGAGCAGCGGTCAATGTGTCTGCATTGGCCAATAAAGCCGCCAGAGTGATAATTATGAATTTGCTTCGTGTCATAACAGATTCCTTATATTTACTGCTCGTTAATGCGTGTTAGTTATCGCACCTGTTTTATAAATGTATGTTACAATCCTGGTTATTTCCTAATTGTTCCTTTCATGAGCGTGAATGAGTGTGGTGGAAATGTATAATAAAATTTTTCTCCTGAAGCGGTTATATCAGGTTTTTGAACGGTTTTTATTATTTCTTTGTCGAAGTTGTTCTCGGCTTTAATATCCGGCCCATTCACTTCATAGACTTTAAAGCTGCCTGCAAATTGGCCTTCCTGAGAAATTATTTCCGTTGTAATGGCTTTATCCTTATGTCGATTGACAACACAAATCACCAGCTCTCCCTTATTATACGCAGCCGATACGTCAAGGTAGGGAACGTTTTTCTGAATGGTTATCGTCTCACCTAATCCGATAAAGAATTTCTCAGTGTTATAAGTGTTGCAATCTACGAATATATCAAGTGACGTACCACAAACATTCTGTGAGAAGAGCTGCAGAGGATGGTATATCGTCTGCTTGAATAGTGTTTTTTCATTTGTAAAGATGGGAGCTATTACATTGACCAGTTGGGCCATATTTGCCATTTTCACAATGTCTGCGTTGCGTATAAATGTATTCAAAAAGGCTGCAATTACTAAGGCGTCTTCCAGATTGTAGTGTTCCTCCAAGGCGCGAGTTCCTCTCCTGGATTCTCCGCTTCTGGCGCGATACCAAACATTATACTCGTCCCAGGCGATGTATATAGGGTTACGGTCGCCACGATTGGCATGAACCATTTCTTTATCAATCATACCCTTTACTACTTTTGTGCGTTCTTCCAAGACAAGCGGCGTCGCCAGGAAATTATAGTAGTTGTTATCAGGATTCCCCACGTAGATATGAAGGGCTATATAATCTACCACGTCTCGCAGTTCGTGTAATATTGTGCTGTTCCAATAATCAGGGTCGGCACCGGTACGATAGTTTGAAGAACCAGCAGCGATTAATTTTATGTCGGGCGAAGTAAGCCTCATTAACTTTGCCGCTTCACGGGCCTTCTTGCTATAGTCCTCGGCATTTAGGTGACCCATCTGCCAGAAGCCATCCATTTCATTGCCAAGGCTCCAGTACTTGATATTATGCGGTTCAGGATACCCGTGCTTGCGCCGCAGCTCTGCAAAGTATGGCCCTTCCTTAACGTTGCAGTATTCAACCCATCGCTGTGCTTCTTCGATAGTGCCGGTGCCCATATTCACGGCAAAATAAGGTTCGGTACCGACTGCTTTTGCAAATTCCACAAATTCGTTCGTTCCGAATTGATTTGTCTCCAGCCTCGCCCAGGCAAGCTCCATCCTCGGTATTCTTTCAGGCCCCACTCCATCTAACCAGTGGTAGTTAGAGACAAAATTTCCTCCTGGATAACGGACAATAGAAACATTCAGGCCCTTGATTGTTTCGAGCACGTCCTTACGGAAACCCTTTTTGTCGGCCTGTTCTGAACCAGGTTCATAAATTCCGCTGTAAACGCACCGTCCCAGATGTTCGACGAAGTTGCCGTATATGTTTTTATCAATTTCTCCGACTGTCCGGTCGATATCGATTTTTATCCGGGCTTCCGGACTGGCCGAAATGACACCGCCCGAAACTGATTGCGAGAGAGAATCCTCGACAAACACAATGGTAATTGTGAGTATTAAAACCATCATCTTTTTTGAATTCATAGCTAATTCTCCTTACAAATGGTGAGTTATGCATTGTACATCCATCCGCCAATTATGGCAATTGGCCAACACGAGGCCAGCCGTCCTCCCACCCCATAGTAGAGATTTTCAACTCAGGCCTGCCTGTTTGGCCGTGGTAGGCGTGAAACACTAGGTAGTCTCCGCCGGGGGTCTGGAGCACAGCCTCGTGACCAGGGCCTCGCCAGTTTGGTGTGGTCGCTTCAATCACAAGAGTCCCGCCACCCTCCATCATCGGTTTGCCGTCTCTGTCAACATACGGGCCTGTGATACAGCGAGAACGGCCGACCACAACATTGTACGTACTTTTCGCTCCGCGACAGCAGAAATCGAACGACACGAAGAGGTACCAGAAGCCATCGTGCTTGATGATGAAGGGCGCCTCGATGGCGCCCTCTACCGGCGGAGTTTGGTGAGAGCCTGTTTGAGGACGGCTTGCCAGAGAATACAGTGTCATGTCCTTGGCGGAAAGCTTCCCGGTCTCAGGATCGACACGCCTCATCTTGATTCCGCCCCAGAAGCTGCCCCAGCATAGCCAGATATTGCGCTTGTCTTCGATGACGAGATTGCCATCGATGGCGTTCCAATCATCCTTGCCCTCATAAGACCTGACCACCATACCTTGATCAAACCAGCTGTAATCAGGGCTATTCGGGTCAAGAGTCTGGTTGGTGACTAACCCAATAGCGGAATTATTTCTGCCAAAGGTGGAAACAGAGTAATAGAGATGATACTTGCTGTTGTAGTAGGATATATCGGGAGCCCATGCCCCTCTGGCTCCAGTGATCTCTTTCGTGGCCCACTCAGGGAGCTTATCGAATACGTGGCTGCAGAGAGTCCAGTTATACAAATCTTTCGAGCAACGGATAGGTATAATACCCGCACCCGGCCGGCCACCCGTACAGAATAAATAGAACGTGTCTGCTTCCATTATGATGGCCGGGTCATGCACACCTAAATCCCCCGTAAGCTCAAGAACCTGCGGGGTTGTCCCGCCGATGGGGGTCGTACTTCGGCAGGACATTCCAACAAATAAAACCGCAATAAGTACAACGGAACAGATTTTGGTAAATGTTCTCGATTTGTTCATAATTGTTAGGCTCTTACTCATTGGGCGTTTTCCTTGGCCGCTATTTTCTATTTATCTCTTTTATTTCCTTTTTGTCCTCAAGCGTATCGAAAGAATTGTCAATATTCAATCTTTTTCAGGGGATTTGAAGGAGTAAATTACTGCCAAATTGGCACATTCTAAAGAAATGATAAATGATGAATGATTAGTGATTAATCAATAATCATTAATCAATAATCGTTTTTAGTTTTGGCACGGTTTTTGCGTATATAACGAGAATCGAGCATCGGGTATCAAGTATCTAAAATCGAGGATTGATTTATGAAATTCGATAAATTCACATTGAAAGCACAAGAGGCCCTTGCGACCGCTCAACAGATAGCTATGGCTAAATCGCATACCGTGCTGACGCCTCTTCATCTATTAAGCGCTCTGTGCAGTGATGACACCGGCGTCGTACCTATGATATTGAAAAAGATAGGCGCCAATATTGCCCACCTCGAAGACATGATAGAAGGCGAGCTTAAGCGCCTGCCGCAGAGCCAAAGCTCGTCAACGGTGGACCAGATTTTGCCCGATCCGGCCCTTAACCAGATAGTGCTCGATGCCCAAAATAAAGCTGACGCCATGGGGGACGAATATTTAAGTGTCGAGCATCTTTTCCTGGCGCTTTCCTCTATAAACAGTGACGCTAAAGAGATTCTAAATCTTAATTCCATCCACCCCGAGCAGATTGAGGCTGCCTTAAAAGAGATTCGCGGCGGCGAAAAAATAACCGACCAAAGCCCGGAAGAAAAATACAAGGCTCTGGAACGTTACGGCATCGACCTCTTGGAGATGGCACGCAAGGGCAAGCTCGATCCCGTTATCGGCAGAGATGAGGAAATCAGGCGGTGTATGCAGGTTCTCAACCGCAGGACGAAAAATAACCCTGTATTGATTGGAGAGCCGGGCGTAGGTAAAACGGCTATCGTCGAAGGTCTCGCCCAGCGGATAATTGCAGGCGATGTCCCTGCAAGCCTGAAAAATAAGAGAATCATCGCTTTGGATATGGGGGCACTGATAGCTGGAACGAAATTCAGAGGCGAATTTGAGGAACGGCTCAAAGCGGTGCTGAAAGAAGTTATTGGTGCAGCCGGCCAAATTATACTTTTCATCGACGAGCTGCATACCGTCGTCGGCGCAGGCCGTGCCGAAGGCTCGGTCGATGCAGGCAATTTGCTAAAACCGTCACTTGCCCGCGGCGAGCTGCGCTGCATCGGTGCAACTACAATCGACGATTATCGAAAGTACGTGGAAAAAGATGCCGCTCTGGAAAGGAGGTTTCAGCCGATTCTAATTGACCCGCCAAGCGTTGAAGAAACAATAGCAATCCTTCGCGGCCTGAAGGACCGCTATGACGCGCACCATGGCGTCCGAATCACAGATTCGGCGCTGGTCGCGGCTGCGACGTTGTCAAATCGTTATATAACTGACCGGTGGCTACCGGATAAAGCGATAGACCTGATTGATGAGGCGGCCTCGAAGCTGCGGATAGAGAACGACTCGCTGCCTGCCGAGCTGGATGACATCCGCAGAAAGATTGTACAGCTTCAGATTGAGCGAGAAGCGCTTAAAAAAGAGGCTGACCCAGCCAGCAAAGACCGGCTAAAGAAGACTGAAAAGCAGTTAGCCGAGTTACAGCGGCAGGATAAAGAGCTCTCCAAACGCTGGGAAAGCGAAAAGCTTGACATTGACCAGATAAAGAAGCTCAAGCAAAGCATTGAAGAAGCTAATAATAAGTTTGAAGAGGCGAGCCGTAAAGGTGATTTGGAAACCGCGGCACGCCTTAAATACGAGACTATTGCGAACTTGAAGAAAGAGCTTGGTGAAAAAGAGACACAGTTGGCTAAATCCAACGGGACAAAAATAATACAAAATGAGGTAACCGATGAGCACATTGCTCAGGTTGTATCCAAGTGGACCGGAATACCAATCGCCAGATTGCTGACCGGCGAACGAGAGAGATTAATGAAAATGGAGGAGTTAATCAGAAAGCGAGTAGTCGGCCAGGATGAGGCGGTTAGCGCCCTTTGCAACGCTGTGCGGAGAAATCGCGCCGGCCTCGGCGACCCCAATCGGCCGATAGGGACATTCCTGTTTCTCGGACCCACCGGTGTAGGTAAGACCGAGCTATCTAAAGCCCTGGCAGATTTCCTTTTTAACGACGCCAACGCCATGGTGCGAATCGACATGAGCGAGTTTATGGAGCAGCACTCCGTTGCCCGGCTCATCGGCGCACCGCCGGGTTATGTCGGCTACGAGGAAGGCGGACGTTTGACCGAGGCGGTTCGCCGCAAGCCCTACTCGGTGATTTTGCTTGATGAGGTTGAAAAGGCCCATCCGGATGTGTTCAACGTGATGCTGCAGGTCTTTGACGATGGCCGATTGACCGATGGAAAGGGGCGAACCGTTGACTTCAAGAACACTGTTATCATTATGACCAGCAATCTTGCAAGCCAGCAGATTCAGCAGCTAACCGAAGAGGCCGGTGCCGATTGGGAAATCGAGGCACACGTTAAAGATGCACTAAAACAGGTCTTCAAACCCGAATTTCTCAACCGTGTTGATGAAATAATCGTCTTCCACATGCTCACAAAGGGCAATCTGGAAAAGATTGTCGATATTCAGCTTGGTTACTTGGTTGAGCGATTAGCTGGGCAAAAAATAAAACTTGAGCTTACTGATAATGCCCGCAAGATGGTTTGCGATGAAGGCTACGACCTTGTATATGGTGCAAGGCCTTTAAAGAGGACGATTCAGCAAAGGCTGGAAAATCCTCTTGCCGAGCAGCTTTTAGCCGGCAGATTCGCCGAGGGTGACACCATAACAATCGACGCTGACCAGCACAAATTTATCTTCAAAAAGGTGTAAACACAGATTGAAAACCTTTGATTCTGCTATACTTTTTGATACAATTTATCTTGTCGATAATAAATATCAATCAGAGGGTTACACGGTATGGGACATTCATGGGTTAATATCGAAGTTAGTGATTTAGAGAGAAAACATTCCACAAAAGTAAAGGCGCTGGTAGATACCGGAGCAAGTTTAACTACTCTACCTAAAAAACTTGCGGATGACCTTGGAATTACTCCAACCAGTCAAGAACACGTTTCTACAGGAGCAGGAATTATAAAGATCTCAAGAGGCGAGGCCTGGATAAAGCTTAATGGCAAAGAAGGCCCATTCAGTATTTGGATTTCTGATATAATAGATAAGGTCTTGCTCGGAGTAATTGTTCTGGAATCGTTCGGCTTTAAGGTAGACCCGACAACTGGAACATTAGAGGAAAAACCTTTGTTATTATATTGATTGAGATGTTCAAACCGGCAGTCTTTCTTTTATATACTCTTTTGCCTTAGATAGAGCATCCTCGATTTTTTCTTTTCTTTTTCCGCCGGCTTGGGCCATTTGTGGTTTTCCTCCGCCGCCGCCATCGACTATCGGCGCAATCGCTTTAACCAAGTCGCCGGCTTTTAAACCCTTCTCGATCAAATCGTCCGTAAAACCTACAAGTAGTGTTACTTTTTCGTCATCGGTAAAGGCCAGAACTATAGCAGCGGAGCCGGCCTTTTTTTTGAGCATGTCCACAGCCTCTCTGGCTCGTTCGATAGGTGTCGTTGATATCTGGCCGATAATCACTGCACAGTCGTTGATTCTCTCGCTCTTTTCAAGTAACATTTTGGCTTCGGCCATCGTGTCTGCGCCGCCTGCTGCGCCACCAGATTTAAGCTCTTTTGTAAGCCTTTTATTCTCGGCCAGCAATTGTTCGACTCTATTTATGATTGTCTCAGATGGTGTCTTTAACATCTGGCTGAGCTGCTCTACAATGTCACTTCGCTGTTCGAGGTAGGCGGCAAGCCCCTGGCCGGTAAGTGCGGTGATTCTGCGAACGCCGGCAGAGACGCTTTCTTCTTTTATTATCTTAAAGCCCCCGATAGAGCCGAGCCTATCGACGTGGGTGCCGCCGCAAAATTCTTTGCTGAAGGCTTGGGAGATTTCGCCTTCACTGTCAGCTCCGATACCAACTACTCTAACTTCGTTGCCATATTTTTCTCCGAATAACGCCATTGCGCCGAGCTTGGCTGCCTGCTCTTTCGGCATATAAACAACCGTAACGGGTAAATCCTCGGCGATTTTCCCCTGCACTTTCTGCTCAACTTTCTTTATCTCAGAGTCGTCAGGCGCCTTGGGATAAGTGAAATCGAACCGCAAGTAATCCGGGCCGACGAAGCTTCCCTGTTGAGTAACCGTTTTTCCAAGCACTTCCTGCAAGGCCCACTGCAAGAGATGTGTAGCAGTGTGATTTTTCTTTATCGAGTCTCTATCTTTACTTACAACTGCCGTCACCTTGTCACCGACAGTAAACGTCCCTTGCGACATACGACCTCGATGAATAACGCAACTTGCTACCTTTGTGGTACTTTCGACAATAAATTTTCCATTGTTTGATTCAATGACACCACAGTCTCCAACCTGACCCCCCGCTTCAGCGTAAAAGCATGTCTTGTCAAGAATTAGGCTGACTTCATTGCCTGTTTCAATCTGGCCCTGTGTTTTGAATCCATCGTTGTCTAACCAGCCGATTATTTTACTGACACAGCGGTCGGTTCGATATTTATGCAGGTCTTCTGTCACCGGCAGCTCCGTATCTATGTAGGGTGTGCCTTGTACACCTGTTTTTTGCGCCGACCTTGCCCGCTGCCTTTGCTCTTCCATTAGCTCTTCAAATTTGGAGGTATCCACTTTTAGGCCCCGCTCACCAGCCATAAGCTGGGTCAAATCGAGCGGGAAGCCGTAGGTATCGTAAAGCTGGAAGGCGTCTTCGCCGCTAATGGTTTTTTCGATAATTTGGCCCGCCCGCTCGGCAGCATCGGCGAAGATTTCAATACCCCTATCAAGTGTTCTGCTGAAACTCGCCTCTTCCGACTCGATCACCATCGAGACGTAATCCGCTCTTTCTTTAATCTCGCCAAATGCGTCACCCATGACCTGAACAATGGTCGGGACAAGCTTATAAATGAATGGCTCGTGCATTCCCAGCTCTCTTGCATACCTTGAGGCTCTGCGAAGAATACGGCGAATTACGTAACCACGTCCTTCGTTGGAGGGCGCCGCCCCATCGGTTATAGAGAAAACCAGAGCGCGAATATGGTCGGCTATGACTCTGAACGCATTATCGGTTTTGTTGCCCAGCTGCGAGGTATATTTGTAGCCTGTCAGGTCGCTAATACGGTTGATTATAGGCATAAGCAAGCCGGTATCATAGTTGCTTGTTTTGTTCTGCAAAACTGCTGTGATTCTTTCCAGGCCGGCTCCGGTATCAACGTATCTGGCGTCGAGCGGCAATAACCTGCCTTTGTCTGTGCGGTTATATTGTATGAATACCAGATTCCATAATTCAATAAATCTACGACAGCCGGCATTGACGGCACACTTATGGCCCGGCTCATCTTTTCTGTCGCACATATCAGGCCCAAGGTCGATATGTATCTCGCTGCAGGGTCCGCAAGGGCCGGTGTCACCCATCTCCCAGAAATTATCTTTTTTTCCGAATGCAAGCACCTTATCGGCAGCAATGGTTGTCACTTTAGTCCAAAGGTCAGTTGCCTCCTGGTCTTCTGGCAATCCATCGGTCTTGTCGCCGGCAAAAACTGTTGCCCATAAACGCGAAGGCTCAATACCCCAAACCGAAGTTAAAAGCTCCCATGCCCATTCGATTGCTTCAGCCTTGAAGTAATCATTAAACGACCAGTTGCCTAACATTTCAAAAAAGGTGTGGTGATAGGTGTCTTTGCCCACCTCCTCAAGGTCGTTATGCTTGCCGCTCACCCGCAGGCATTTTTGACTGTTGACCGCCCGGCGGCACTGTGGCGCCGCCAAACCCAGGAATATATTTTTGAACTGATTCATTCCTGCGTTTGCAAAAAGCAGGGTCTGGTCGTCGATGGGAACTATTGGTGAGCTGGGAATAAATTCGTGGCCCTTGCTCTTAAAAAAATCTATAAAACCACTTCTAATCTGCGATGCACTTAAAACTTTCTGTTTCATTTGCCTCTTTGTATCGGTAACTATAGAGTTATGAGTTTGTAGTTCATGGTTCATCGATGAACAATGAACTACGAACAATGAACTACTTTTCGACCGCCATGCCTTTGGCAACGAGAATTTTATTTTTTATCTGTTCACATAAATCTTTGTTTTCAGCCAGGAATATTTTGGCGTTTTCTCTGCCCTGGCCGAGCTTGATATCACCATAATTTAACCACGTCCCGCTTCGGTCCACCACCTTGCACTCGACACCCAAATCGAGCACGTCACCTTCGTAGCTTATGCCGCTGTCAAACATAATATCAAACTCGCTGTCGCGGAAAGGTGGGGCGATCTTGTTCTTTACTACTCTGGCTCTGACCCTGGTGCCGACGGCACCGGTATTATCTTTCAAGGTTGTAGTACGTCTCAAGTCAACTCGGACTGAACAATAAAACTTTAGTGCCTTACCGCCGGGAGTCGTTTCAGGGTTGCCGAACATTACGCCGATTTTCATGCGGATTTGATTTATGAAAACCAGGGAGGTTTTGCTCTTGTTGATGACAGCAGTAAGCTTTCTCATCGCCTGACTCATCAATCTTGCCTGCAGCGCCATGTGGGTGGCACCCATTTCGCCTTCAATCTCGGCCTTCGGCGTCAGAGCGGCAACAGAATCAACCACTATCACATCGACGGAATTAGACCTGATAAGCATCTCAGTAATGTCCAATGCCTGCTCGCCGGTATCCGGCTGACTGATTAGGAGGCTGCTGACATCGACGCCAACCCTTTTTGCCCACGTTGGGTCAAGCGCGTGCTCGGCGTCAATAAATGCGGCTACGCCGCCTGCACCCTGGGCGCTTGCGATAATGTGCAAGGCCAATGTGGTTTTGCCGGACGATTCCGGCCCGAACAGCTCCGTGACTCTACCGCGAGGAATGCCTACACCACCTAAGGCGATATCCAGCGATAATGAGCCGGTGCTTATGCCTTCAATCTTTGCGTACTTATGCTCATCCATCTGCATAATGGCGCCTTGGCCGTATTGCTTTTCAATTTGGGCTATCACATGCTGAATCGCAGCTTCTCTGCTGGTGACTGCCGCAGTTGTTTCAGCTTTTTTTGCTTTTGCCATTCCTGCACTCTCCTATTTTTAATTTTGAAGCGTGTCTGGTTTTATGCTTCACGCAATCTGAAACTACTCAACACAGTATAAATTGGTCCGCTCGGCGTCAACTGGCTCTGATAAACACGGACCGATTCAGCAGCCATAATACCGAGCTTAAAATCCTTGTAATGTTCAATCATTGCTGATAACTTTGCACCTGCTTTTGGATTTTTAACTCTGCACAGAGTCAGATGTCCGGTAAATTCCCTATCTTCCGCAGGCCAGCCAGCCGAAACTAATTGCTGCTCGAGTTCGTTTTGCAGCCGTAGCAGACTTTCACTTCCCTCACCCAGACCTACCCATACAATTCTGGCACTTTTGCCGCCGAAACAGCCTACCATTTCCACGGCCAGCTCAAAACTATTGTGCCTGTCAGCAACATATTCGACTATGTTGCAGACGTCAATGACCTTCTCGTCTTTAATCTCGCCTAAGAACTTTAGCGTCAGATGTATATTCTCAGGTGATACCCATTTGACATCGCCTTTTCCAATGCCGGTCTTACTAACCAGCTCATTTTGCAAACGGCTAAGTCCTGTCTTGATTTGGTTATCAATATCAATTGCGATAAAAACGCGCATCTCGTCTGTCGCCTAAAAACTCGTTAGTTTACGCAAAATCTCGAATCTTCCGTCAATGTCGGCTCTACTTATAGACGTTAATCCGTTAATTGAAAAATCGGTGATTGCAAACGAGGCAACAACTGTGCCGTAAGCAACTGCTGTCTTTAGCGTAGCGAAGTCGGTCCTGCCGGCTTGTGCGATGTAGCCCATTAAACCGCCTGCAAAGCTGTCGCCTGCGCCGGTTGGGTCCTTGACTTCGGTGGCAGGGTAGGCCGGCAGGATAAACTTATTTCCGCTCGCGTCGCACACTACCGACCCCGACTCACCTTTTTTGATAATCAACGCCCCTACACCCATACTCAGAATTTTTTCTGCCGACTTTATCAGATTGTGCTCTTTTGCCAGCAGTTTCGCCTCATCTTCGTTGATTATCAGGCAGTCAATTTTTTTTAGCAGCATTTTTAAATCATCAAAGTGTCCTTCAATCCAAAAGTCCATCGTATCAGCAGCCACAAAAACGGGATTGTGGATTTGCTGGAGCAGTTGAAGCTGAAGCGCAGGTGCCGTGTTAGCGAGGAACACATACTTACTATTTTTGAATGCAGCAG
>CAZIED010000045.1:0-6244 GCA_964538525.1 uncultured Pirellulales bacterium
ATATGCCGTTTGTTGAGTTTGACAGTATGAAAAGAGCACTTTCACTTGTAGAGCTAATGATAGTACTGGCAGTGATAGGTATCCTGGCTGCTATTATTGTGCCGCAGTTTCAGGAGAACTCCAGCGAAGCCAGAAAGGCTGTAGCCAAAGACCATCTGCGCATATTGCGAAGCACGATTGAGCTATACGCCGCCCGTCACAGTGGCGCAGCTCCAGGGTACGAAAATGACATCGCAGGCACAGAACCCAACAGTGCTTACTTTATTCAGCAAACCGTGCTTTCGGGTAAATTCTTTCGAACAATGCCCAAAAATCCCTTCAATAATTTAGACACAATTAACATGATTGGAGATAGCGAACCTTTTCCCCCAGAGGCATCCGGCAATTTCGGCTGGGTCTATCAGCCTGCATCAATGACAATCAGGCTCGACTGGCGGGGCGAGGATAAAGACGGATTACGTTACTTCGATTACTGACAGATAAAGTGCCTAAAGTGAGCTAAAGTGCCTAAAGTTGTAAGTTACAAGTTTAGGCACTTTAGGCACGGTAAACTTCTTCACTCCTTCACCTTCTCAAAGACTATGGGCACAGCAAAAATGTCATTTTGGTCCTGTGGGAAAAGCGGGCCATAATCAAAAACGGTTACCCAGTCGGCCTTCCAGTATTTTCCATCTTCGGATACCGGGCCGAAGAATCTATCTATGCTGTTGCCCTTTATTTCATTATTCTGGAACTTGATGTGAATCTGTTTCATCTCGACGCTGACAAACAGCTCTCGCGTTTTTGAATTATACTCCACAACGCAATCGCCGGCCTCGAAGGTGCTGATACTGCCGTCTTTCATCTCCGCTGTCGTTGTCTTATTGGGCCTAATCCGGACTTCGCCCATCGGAATAATCGCCGACGATAAGATTCCATCTGGGCTTAAAACAATCTTCCAGGGATTGTCTTTAGCTTTCCATGTCCCGGCAACATCCGGTGGCAGTAGAGTTTTTTGGCAGCCGAGCGTTGCGCAGATGAGCCCTGCTGAGAATAAAAATATCACGGATTTTGCTACTCTGCGAAGTAGCTTGCTACGTAGCACGAGTAGCTTCATCGTAGTTTCTCCAGCAATATTTAGCCCCGCAATCCTTCGACGGTTCGACTGCGCTCACCACAGGCCTTGCTCAGGCCTGCCCCGAGCAAAGTCGAGGGGACAAGTTTATTGCAGGGTTTTTACGTCGTTATAGTATTGTGCGGATAACAATTTGCAATAAAAAAAGCGAGGCATTCTTGAAACTACCTCGCTTAACAAAATCAACATAAAGAAAGAAATTTCATCTGCGACTGCGACGCCGCAGCAAAAGTCCCCCAAGACCAAGCATCGCCATCGTCATAGGCTCAGGCGCAGTGACGGTTTTGCAGTCGAACACGGTTGAAAAATCATCGGACACCAGCGTCAGCATAATCGGACCTGTTCTGTTAAAGGCGATGTCATCGACTAATATGCCCTGAAGCGATGCTGCTGGGATGGCGCCATCCGCAAAGGTCATCAGGCTAATATCCGCAAGGCTCGGCTTATCCAAAAAGTTCCTGAAAATATCCAGAGTCTCCTGCGGTGTGAAAGACAACCTCGCGGCAATTGCTTCGAGGTCGTCATAAGCCGACAGAGTCCCCGGATAGACCATATTGCCGCCGTTAATTGAGCCGAGGCCTTCAACAAGCAGATATGCCCCCACGGGCGGAGCTGTTGCACCATCACCGCTTATAGTGATTCTACCGGCGGGATCATCAACGTTGAGTATTAAATCTGCATTGGCAACAGAAGCCGTCGTCAGGACAGCCAAAACAATTAACACATTTTTCATCATTATCCCCCCAACTAAAGATTTGAGTTTTGAGTTTTAAGTTTTGAGTTTGCTTTGTAGAAAACAATGTATCTTGTCATTTCGAGCGAACCGAAGGTGAGTCGAGAAATCTGCTATTAGTAGATTTCTCCACTTCGCGATGCTAACGCATCGCTCCGGTCGAAATGACAATGAGTCTTTTCTATAGAGCATTTTGAGTTTCTAAATTCACTCAGGCCTCGGGCAATTGCCGGGGAGGTCCGCATCGGTCTTTTTCCAGTTAGACACAACCTTAGCCAGGTCTGCTGTGAAGACTCGATATTTGAACGGGAAGCCCGAATCCTTATGGTCGATATCCGCACACGGATTAAGGGTCGGGTCACCAATCGTCTTTTTCCAGTTGTTCACGATAAGAGTCAAATCGCCGGTGAAAACGCGGTAGTTGAACGGAAAGCCGGATGTTTGGCCGTCAGCGTCACCGTCGCACTGATACCACCAACACCAGCAGGCGGGTTTGCCCAGTGCAACCCAATCGTTATACGTCGTAAAGTTGCTTGGCAGACAATTACCGTTGGGGCTGGGATTACTACTCTGAGCGGCTGTGATAACCACAGAGCAGCCGGTTAGCTGAACAGTGGGGCTAACCGTCGGGTCTGTCAGAACGATTCCGCCGCGAGTTGCATTTCCGCCGATGCTGACGGAGGCGCTTTCGCTGACCTTGATTTTAAAGAGAGTCCCCGTATTATCCGGAGCATTTGGAGAGCTGTCCGAGGTCGGGTAATAAAGAGAACCCATTTCGATGGTTATACCATTAGTGCCAAGACCGCCAAGTGCGCCCGGGTCATTTGGCTCAGCTACAGGTGTGTAATTACTCACGTTCCATGTCGTCACCTGGCCGGTATTGGGGTCAATGGTAATATATCGGCTGAAATTGGCTGGGAATATGCCGTAACCTTTACTGTCGGCAGTACTTTCGCCTACTTTGAAATTTGATATCCTCTCGATGACACCTTTATCAACCGTGATATCCAGGGCAAAGGCTCTGACTTTGGGCAAGTCTGTAACCGCATAATCGATGCGGACAACACCGCCGCCTTCATCGGTGCAGGTAACAGCTACGCTCGTTGCCCAGCTTTCAGTGGCAAATAGCAACACCGCTAATATCAAGAGTATCTTTCTCATAAAAAAACCATCCTTTCCCTGCTGATAGTTTTCCTCCAGCCCTTGTGATTAGTCATAAGCACAGCCAATTCACAAAGTAGCGTCGACAAGAAGCTGTATAAAATATGGTACTTACACAGATTTATACCTGTGAAGATTTAATATAGAATATCATAAATACACATTTAAATCAAGAAAAATATCAAAAATTGGTGATTGGTAAGTGGAAATTGGTAATTACCAATTACCAATTACCAATTACCGGGGATAATTATTGGATTAAACTTCAGCCTTCACATGAAATTTTCTCAGTAAATATATGCAACTTAACAGCTCTGTGTTATTTTAACGCTATGTTTAACTTTCTGAAAGGTCGGCTAAAATTCATCAGACTTTGCCTGCTGATAACTACTCTGACCCTTATAACTATCGGTATAGCCACTATTTATGCGGTTGGCCATCCGGTGAAACCAGTTGCAGCTACCCGGATAAACCCTGAGCTGGCCAATCTCTGGAAAAAACAGATTATATTCGCTGCCATTGGCTTTTTGGGTTTCCTGGCAGTTAACCTGGTCAACTATCGAAAACTCGGCGCTTTAAGTTACTCATTATACGGCTTAGTCCTTGTGCTTTTAGCCATTTTATTGGTCAGCAGATACGTCTATCCCATCCCCTTTGTGCCGGAGGTGAATGGCTCGCACCGATGGATAAGTATAGAAATAGCCGGCTGGCAGCTACCATCCCTGCAGCCCTCGGAAATCTGCAAGCTGGCATACATCCTCGCACTGGCTTGGTACTTGCGATACCGCAGTAACTACCGCAATTTCAGTGCTCTTATAGGACCATTTATCCTTACATTGCTGCCGATGGTTTTAATTCTTCTTGAGCCGGACCTTGGGACGGTTATATTGATGATGCCCATCCTGCTGACGATGCTTTTTATTGCAGGGGCAAAGGTAAGACACCTTTTGCTTATAACTTGCTGCTGCTTACTCGTCAGCCCCCTCTTGTGGTACAAGATGAGGCCTTACCAGCGGGCAAGGATAAGCACCGTGTTGCTTCAGAGCGACTGGATTCGTCAAAAGGCTGAGCAGAACCTGGCTTTCGGAAAAATTCTGGTTGGCAGGAAATTCGATACTAATCAATGGAAAAACGACCTCGGCTACCATCTGATACGCTCAAAATTCGCAATCGCATCCGGCGGCGTAACCGGCTACGGCTTTGCCAAAGGGCCGTTTATCAAATATGACTTTTTACCCTACAGGTACAACGATTTTATATTCGCCACCATCGCTCATCAGTGGGGTTTCTTAGGCAGTATAAGTTTATTATCGTTTTTTGCGATTATCATCGGCTGCGGACTGGAAATATCCGCTAATAATACAGACCCCTTCGGCAGACTGCTTGCCATCGGAATTATCGCTATGTTCACAGGCGAAGTGCTGGTAAATGTCAGCATGACACTCGGCCTAATGCCCATCACGGGACTGACATTACCGTTTATTAGCTATGGTGGCTCAAGCCTGTTAGTGAACATGGCTTCCGTGGGATTATTAAATAATGTCGGCCGCTGCAGACCCTTTAGCGTGGCACGAAAAACGTAATTTCGTATATCGTATGTCGTATGTCGAGGGACGATTGACGAAGGATGATGGACGAAGATGATAAAAGGCTTCAGACAAATTGCTTTGCTGACGACGCTGAGCCGAGTGCTCGGAATGCTACGAGATATGGCCTTTGCATACTTCCTCGGCGCCGGCGAGCTGATGGACGGCTGGACAGTAGGATTTAAGATTCCAAATCTCACAAGAAGGCTCTTCGGTGAAGGAGCCGCCTCTTCCTCGCTGATACCGGTCTATAGTGCCGAACTCGTCAAAGACAAAGAAAAGGCCAACAAATTAGCTATGACTGTAGTGACAGCAGTATTCGCGGTGCTTGTGGCAGCAGTGCTGCTGGGTGAGGCTGTTATCTGGATTTACTACAAATTTTTCAGCGTCTATCAGGGCACAAAGCTCAAGCTGGTATTAAGCGGGATAATGCTGCCGTATGCTGTCTTGATCTGCGTCGCGGCCCTTTTGTCGGGAGTTCTAAATACACACCGCCACTTTGCGGCACCGGCTGCGGCGCCGGTTGTACTGAATATCCTCATCATCGGGTCACTGTGCTTTACGAAATGGCTCTTGGGGATGCCGCCGAGACAGCAGGTTCTTATTCTCACGACGGCGGTAATCTTTGCCGGTATGACGCAGCTTCTAATCCAGATTCCGCCTCTGCGGGCAAGAGGTATCTCTGTGCGGCCGGCATGGGATATTCATACTGAAGCCTTCAGAAAAATCTTTTTCCTGATGGGGCCGATGGTTATTGGATTGACGGCAACACAAATCAATACACTGGCGGATGATTTAACCGCATTATGGCTCTCCGGCTCGAATGAAAAGGGACAGTTTTTTATCTGGTTCGGCAGACAGATTAAGTATCCGGTCTGGGAGGGCGCGGTCTCACAGCTTTTCTATGCCCAGAGGCTCTATCAGTTCCCGCTGGGAGTGCTCGGCATCTCGTTGGCTACCGCCATATTCCCCGTGATGAGCTCCGATGCGGCCAGGAGGGACTTTGCAGCCTTATCAAAGACGGTTTCGCAGGGATTGCGGTGCTCGGTATTTATTGCTCTGCCAGCGTCGGTGGGGCTGCTGGTTATCGGCAAGCCTCTCGTCTCAGTGCTCTTTGAGCGTGGCCGATTTACAGCGCACGACACGAATCTGACCGCCTGGACGCTATCATTTTATGCGCTGGGTTTAGCCGGCTATTTTGCGCAGCAGGTCGCAATACGCGCCTTTTATTCCATGCAGGACTCAAAGATGCCTTTACGTAGTGCTCTAATTGCGGTCTTTACAAATATAGTATTGAATCTGACCCTTATCTGGCTGCTCGGAACAGGAGGACTTGCTCTTTCAACGGCGGCCTGCTCTTATTTGCAGGTCATCATACTCGTAACAGCTCTTCGCCATCGTCTGGGCCGGGGAGTTTTGCAGGGCTTGGCATCGGCAGCAGCTAAAACCATCATCGCTACGGCATGTATGTTTGCTGCGGCACTAATCGTACTGACCCTTTCGAGACATCTGGCAGAAATCTTCAAATTGCTCCTGACTGTTCCATCAGCAGTTTTAGTTTATTTATTGGCATCCAAAGTTCTGAATATCGAAATGCTTTCTCTGCTTATAGGACCTCGGCGTAAAAACTCCATCACAGGAGGAGCTTCA
>CAZIED010000045.1:6344-12588 GCA_964538525.1 uncultured Pirellulales bacterium
ACATTTTCAGTTAAAAACTTAAAGCAGAAAGGGCTATTACCCGAAATACGCTATACGCAGTGTTTGTGAATAGTATTTATGGAATGACAGATGCTCAAGGGAAGGTTTATTTTAACGATATTATCGGCACTTCTTTGCTGCTCTTCGACAGTTTACGCACAGAGAACAATCTTCTCTGAAACCTCTGAACCTGCATCACCACCCCTGACAGACACGTCAATACTACCGACGATTTCGCCGGTTGCCGGCGAGGCATTTTATGAAATAGCCTCCGGGTTAGCCAAATCTGAAGATATTACCCCGGCAGCGGCTGAACAGGCGATAGTACTGCTTATCGCCGCTGATGAGCTGGGCTACACCAACGAACGGATTCTACCCCTATTAATTACCCTTGCAACCCAGCCCGCCTTAAGCGGGAAACGTGATTATTCTCAGCAGGTTTATAATTGGCTTAGTGAGTATGCAGGACAATCAATAGACCTCGATGTGGCGAAAAGAGCAATCACATATTTGCTCGACCGTTACGATTCCCGCGAACAGCGGGAGAAAATCCTCGAGCAATTGCTGATGAAATTAAACGGCAAAAACGCTGCACTCGATTCCGAGCTTGACACACGGCTCGGCCTTTTAATGCTGGAGAAAGCCGACCCAAATTCCGCAGAATCGCTCTTTATCGAAGCCTATTTGAATAACAAATACAATAAGGTCGCATTTGAAAAACTTACCGAGCTGGTACCGAACAGAGTGGGGCCATTATTTTATCTTGAGCATCTGTTATTACTTTTACGTGAAAATCCCGTGGATATCGAAACCGCGATGGTTCTTGCGCAATACACAGAACGGCTGCAGCTTTACCAGATGGCATCAGAATCTTATGGATATTGTGCAGCTCTATTCGGTTATCTCTATCCGAATCAAACACTGCCTTCCCGCATCTATATTCCCTGGATAGTGAGCAGCTACAACAGCCTTCAGGATAGGCAAAAATGTCTGCAGATTGCCGATGCAGTTCGTAAAAACGGCCGATTCGACATCCTCGTTGAGGCTGTTGCGGGAAGAGCCGCGGAAAAACTCGGAAAAACCGAGGACGCAAGCCTAATCTTCCAGGCCGCTGAACTTAAGACTCAGCAATCAGGAATCAGGGATCAGGGATCAGGCAACAATACCCTGAACCCCGAATCCCGAACCCCGAATCCTGAACAGTTCGCATGGTTCTATTGCTTTGCCTGGAAGGACTCCTTCAAGGCGCTTGACTGGGCCAATAAGGCCTATTCATCCGACCCAAATTCCCCCGTCGCGGCTTCTCTTTTAGCTTATGCACTGGTGATAAACCAGCAATTGGAGTGGGCAAAGTCCCTTATCCACAATTACGAACGCAACCAGATTTCAGACCTTGCACAGGCTCAAATCCTGCTTGCAGAAGGGCAACAAAACTCGGCGATCGAGATTTTACAAACAGCAATCAACGGAGACCCCGGCTCGCTTGCGGCGGAACGCGCAAAAGAGATTCTCGCACAGCAGGGCCGGCCGTATGTGCCGCCGGCTGATCCTAATATTATGTTGGCCGGGCTCAGGAAAATCTTCGGCCAGATAATCATTCCGGAGTTTAACAGTCCAAATAATATAATATCCGTACAGTTCAATACCAGCGGCAACGAGTTCCCCTACGGCAGTGAAATCGGCTGCACAGTCGCAGTGAAAAATAATTCGTCTGTACCTCTTGTCATCAGCAGTGACGGCCTATTTAAGGGCAATATCAGGATTGACGCCGATGTCCGCGGCGATCTCAACAGAAAGATACCAAATCTGCTCATTTATAAGATTCGCTCCTTATCGACAATCGAACCCGGTAAAAACATCCTAATTCCTATGGAGCTTTTAACGGGCGAGCTTAAACGGCTGGCCAATAGTTTCCCTCAGGCATCCTTGGAAATAGAATTCACCCTTTATATCGACCCCGTAGTAACCGAGAATGGCCAGGTGTCCAATACTACTCTGCGAAGTAGCGATGCTTCTTCGCTACGTAGTACGAGCAGATTAGCCGACATTAAGCCGATTATGGTAATGGCCAGACGGCCTGGCCTTGAGTTCACCGGCCAGTATCTGCAAAACCGCTTCAGCTCCATATCGGCAGGACCTGTCGGCACAAAGAACAAAATTGCAGAGCTGTTTGTGGGGCTTCTTAAGGAGCAATCTGTAATGGCACAGCAAGGTGCACTTTACCGATACAAATACGCCGACTGGATGCCGAGGATGCTGAAATCGGCTGTAACTAACGAGTCCGGATTACTGCTTAACCCCGTGGAAAGCGACTGGGTGGTTAAAGTCTATACTATGGCTGCGATGCTATCTTTGCCATTAGACCAGGAGCTGATGAACGCAGTGGCGAAGAACTTGAACCATCCCAGATGGCCTGTTCGTATGATGGCTGTTTTCCTGCTTGCCAAAAGCCCCGATGGTGGATTCGATAAAGTTCTAGACTGGATTGCCAAAAATGATTCCAGCCGGCTCGTCTGCGATATGGCTACCGCCTTAAAAACTTCTTCAAAATAGTTCGGTGCTCGTTGTTTATTGTCGCCAAACACAGAACTACGAATTCTAAACCACAGAATTTTTCCCGTTCAAATTGGGAAAATTAATTTTGTTAAATCAGCAAAATCCTGTATCATTATCCACTAACATAAAGGCACAGAAGGTATATTGAATACCGAATAACGAACAACGAATTTAGAATTTCGAAATTCCTTGTTCGATATTCATTTTTAACAGGATTTTTATTCCTTTATGCCTTTGCAATTTTTGACTCGTCTCGGCGAAGGCTCGCCGAGACGTAGCGGGAAAGGGTTGTGTAGATGCCAGCGAAAGTGAATCCGAAGAAGTGTACCGGTTGTGAAACTTGCATTGCCCAGTGCCCCAGCGAGGCCATCAGTATGGAAGGTGAAAAGGCGCAGGTTGATATTGACAACTGTATTGAGTGTGGGGTCTGTGTCGAAGCCTGTTCTGAGGAGGCGATCAGCATGAATTAAGCCTAAAGTAATGATTAAAGATAAATGATTAATCATTAAACATTCATCATTAATCATTAACGAAGCCGGCCCCATCGTCTAGGTAGGTCTAGGACACCGGGTTTTCAACCCGGCAACAGGGGTTCGAATCCCCTTGGGGCTACTTTTTGCCGGTGGCAAAAAATAGAGCATTTGAGCAGTAGAACAGGTGAGCGGTAGATATCATACAAATGAATGCTCAAATGCGGTCTAATGTTCACTTGCTCAACTGCTCATCCCTCGGAGCTCGATTTGCTAACGACTAACAGCCTTTTTGATCTCCTCGCAAATTCTTACCCAAGTCCCGTCACGATCTGCTTTTCTCATGTTCGCCAGCGGTTTGTCCGGATCGGTAGCGGCTTGGTAATCTTTCAGTGGCGTCTCCTTGTATGCGCATGCTTGAACCGGAATCCAGATTATCCTAACTTTACCCTTTTCGGTTTTTTTCAAGAACGGCCCCAATTCCTTCTCATGAATAAAATCGGACGCCAAGAAATTAGGCGTAACTAACAGCACTGTAACTTTTGCGGAGTTCAAGGCCGTCTCGATTTCCGGAAGCCACTTTGAACCTGGAGCAATTTGTTTGTCAGACCATGCTGTTAATCCGTTTCGCACATACGGTTTCAGATGGGTTTGCAGGTCGTCGAGCCATTGTTTGTCTTTGTGGCTATAGCAGATGAAAACTTGATCACGTATAGCCTCAACCTTTCGTTTTGTAGTTTCCGATATTGCTTGCATATTGTCCCCCGCCTTGCCGCCGCTGGCCTTTGTTGGTTTTGTATTCACTTTTTTCTGCTTGTTTGCCGATACATAATCTTTGCAGAAAATAAATATATCCCTCCAGGTCAGCTTTTTGATTTTCTCGTCCCCCATATTGTAAATACGGCGCAAAACAGCCTCTAACCCGGCGCCTGAAAGTTCAGGGACTGCTCTCCTTAATAGCTCCTTTTCGGCTTCTGTTAAAAGTTCCCGAAAGTTTTCAGAAGGGGGACGTTGTTTGGAGGTAAATTGTATTGATAGCTTTGAATATAGATTGGCAAATGGTTTATTGGGTATTGTCGGTCGGAAATATTCCAATAGTTGCTCAGCAGCTTTTTTCCGCGCTTCCTCACCTTCATAAACTTTGCCATCTTTGTCTGTAAATTTATCAAACACAGTTCACCTTTCTTTTGTTGGGCTGGTCTGACCTATAGCAGGTTAGCAGGTGATACGAACCTTACCACAGGTCAAACCGCTTTAGCCGGTAGCTTGCCGGCACACGTCGTCCAAGAATATGTAAGTGTGAGTGTCTATGTTTGTCGGCTTCCAGCCTGTCTTGAATGCCACCGCACGAAGACATGTCGTTGTGCTGATTAAGATAGGGCTGCTATAAAATATGCCCGTCGGCTGACCCATCTCGAAATTGTATGGCTCACTACCATCAAGGGTATAATATATGACGGCTCCCTCAGTCTCGGTAGTAATAGTGACAGAAAATGGCGCATTATAAAAACCTCTATTGTAGCTGAATGTCAGCTCACTTACTAATCCCAAATACCCACTACCATTTATACTTCCCGGAGTCGGTGAAGCCATAAACTGCAATGTATTACTTGCGTTCGGATAGCGACCGAATGAAATATTAGCATGCTGCTTATCATAGGTAACACTATCAACCAAAGTGACTCCATCTCTATCAAACAGGACCACCTCGCCACCATCGGCATCAAGCTTAAAACCTGCATGAAATCCTGCATCGGCACTTTCATTGTCAGCCCAAATCAATACATAGCCGCGTGCCGGAATGGTAGTAGCAGAAGGACTATTACTCGGAATTTGCCATTTGGTTGGCTCAGATAAATCGTCAGATAGGTACATGCTGCCGATATTAATAGCGTTCTGCCCCGCGTTATAGATTTCTATCCAGTCATCGTACTCGCCCTGCGGATCCTGGATAGTGCTGCTATTGGAGGCCATAAGCTCGTTAATGACAAGTGAGCCTATGCCTCCCTGCCAGCTCGTAGCCAACAGAGCAAAGTCATTTATATGGACATAATCGTCGCCATCGATATTATCGGCTAAGAGTGGACATACCAGGGATAACATCAACACAATGCAGAACTTTATAAACTTGAACATCCTCTTATCCCTGCTTTTCTACAGCTTCGGACTGATGAGTGAGGATTAAATCTAATTATATGCAAAAATTGCAAAGGGCATAAGTTTACCCCATATATTATAGCAAATGAACTATAGTTAAGTTAATGCTCCCAATTAATTCAGACCGAACGATTCTACTATGCACAAGCAAAACAATCGGGGCCTATACCAATTGGTATAGGCCCCGTTAAGGTGTAAAACCACTGCCATCCATTCGGCTACGCTCAGAGCCTGCTCAAGGAGCAGGTCCTGATTCGGGTTTTCCTCAATTGAAAACAACCTTATTATTGACCCGAAAGATTGAGCACATGCACATTATCCAGACCAATCCAACTGTTGGCAGTAGGCGTTGCATTTATAAGCTCAACGCCGAGCTTGTGGCCTATGGATTCAGGAACACTATTGGCCGTTAATGCCACCGAAAAAGTATTCCACGTCGCAGCCAGCTCCACTGTGCCTGTCGCAGCCGCCACTCTCTGACCATCAGCCTCATAGTAGAGGGTCATTTGTAACTTCGCCGGCATCGATGCTTCTTCGGTCCAGTTGTCCCTGGAATCAACATACAGAACAAAATCATCCCCGCCCTTAATCACATAGTCCAGCAGATTCCAAATCGAGGAATCGGTTCCCCTCATAAAACCGGTCCAAACGCCTTCAGTGTGGCCTGGCCAATCCGATTCCACGCCAGAATCGGTAGCCGCTGCATCGCTGCTCCAATTGGGTATATCCTCAGCAGGAGTACCACCGACACCTTCACCGTTCCAACCCTTGATTTTGGCCGTACCTGGCAGCTCAAAGCTGAAGTTTGCAACGGGTATCTCAACCGGCTTGACAGGCCCCTTGGCGTAATTGGCTGTAATCTCATCAGCAGAAAGGGCACGTTTGTAGATATTGAACTCATCAATCGCACCTATCCACTCCGGATCGCCATTATAGCCACCCTTTGCAAGATAGGCAAAGTTTTCGCTGATGCCACTAATACTATTGGTGGCAGACAGAGGCGTAGTGCTAATCAATACACCATCAATATACAAGGTGATGTCCGTGGCATTAATGGTGCT
>CAZIED010000046.1:0-12250 GCA_964538525.1 uncultured Pirellulales bacterium
CTTCAGCGAATCTGGTGCAGGCTTGTCGCAAATGAGGCCGGCGAATTGTCACTTAATATGAATACGCACTGGAGAAGCCGTGACCTCTACAAGGCCTGGTTTATGAATGTCTATGCGATAACCGACCTTCAAAGGTTCATCGCCGAGAGAATTTCCCAGAAAAGAGGCGAGAAGGTCGTGGTCGGCAGATACGTCGATATAAGTGATTCGCTGCACATCTACGGCAGCTACTTCAACGAGGTAGCCAAGGAAGTGGAAAAGATGCGCAAAAGCCCATTTACCCAGCGCTCCTGGCAGAGCACCCACCCGGCTTTTCTCGCCTTGACGCAAGAGACAAGAGATAAACTGACCCAAGACCCTGACTGGTTTGCAAAGGCAAGAGGCTAAATATAAATCCTAAATTCTAAATCCGAAGCACGACAAATGTAAAGTGCCTAAAATGAGCTAAAGTGACTAAAGTGAGCTAAAGTTATAGTCTCAATTTTAGTCACTTTAGGCACTATAAACTTTAGTTCACTTATTTTGTTTCGGATTTAGATATTAGGATTTGCGAGGAACGAGGTATGACTTTAATAATCAATGGCGAAAGAGTTGAAGATGCAACAATAAAACAGGAGGTTGAGCGCCTCAGGCCGGATTATGAAAAGGCAATGGCGGATATGAACCCTAAAGAGCGTGAATCTCAGTTATATGAATGGTCGAAAGAAAATGTTATCGAAAGAACCCTGCTCATACAGGAAATCAAAAGTAGAGGACCAACAATACCCCAAAAACATGTTGAACATGTCCTCACCAATCTAAAAGAAAAATATTGTAAAGACCAGCAAGAGCCTCATAAGGAATTTGGCGCCGAAAGCGAGGAGAAGCTGAAAGAATTGATAGAGATGCTGCTAAAAACGACGCGTAAATTCGATGAGATTAGCAAAGATTTACCTCATCCGACGAACGCTGAAATTGAGCAGTATTACCAGGAAAATAAAGAGCAGCTTAAATCAGCCGACCAAGCCAAAGTTACCCAGATAGTTAAGCATGTGGATTGGCAGACCGAGGAGGCAGAAGCCTACGATACCATAAAACAAGCTCAGGCTGAATTAAAGGACGGCACACCCTTTGAGGCGGTGGTTGACAGATATAGCGACTGTCCCGATATCGGAGACGATTTGGGCTATATCGCCAGAGGAGAGGAAGCAGAAGAATTTGAGGACGTGGCTTTTAATCTGGATGTCGGCCAGGTTAGTGACATTTTTCACACTCGCTACGGATTTCATATAGTCAAGGTCTATGATAGAAAGCCGGGGACTATTCCCAGCCTTAAAGAGGTAAGGGACGAAATAATCTACAAGCTTCAAGAGCTTACGCGACAGAAGGTCATCGATGAGTTCATAGACCAATTAAAAAGTAAGGCCAGGATCGAAGAGGTTTAAGCGAGGAAAAATATCGTATCTGTAAATAAATAATTTCTATAAGAAACTGTAGAATTTGATGTAAGTCCCATAGATATTAGTGGTAAAATTTCGATTAATTGTTTAAATACAGCCGTATAAATGTTTTATCGAGCTTTAACGTTTTAGCATTTTTCTTTAAAGATGATGAGATTTTTTTAGAAAGTTTTGCAAAATTATGGTAACACAATGCTTGACTTTTATTTTCTCATGCAATAGCATCTTGCTGTTTGTTGGGCAGGATTGGCTGGTTATATGAAGGAACAGATGACTGGAACTTTTCTTCAGGAGCGATTAAATGGAGAAAATTAAGGTTCTGTTGAATGAGAGTGACATCCCACGGCAATGGTATAATCTGGCAGCGGACCTGCCAACACCGCTGCTGCCGCCGCTTGGGCCCGATGGAAAACCTGTCTCGCCGGAAATGCTGGCACCGGTGTTTCCGATGAATTTGATTGAGCAGGAGGTGAGCGCTAATAGGTGGATAGATATTCCGGAGGAGGTTCTAAACATACTATATCGCTGGCGGCCTACACCGCTTCGCAGAGCAGCGTATCTGGAAAAGCACCTTGGTACGCCGGCTCGGATATACTACAAAGATGAAAGCGTCAGTCCTCCTGGCAGCCACAAGCCAAATACGTCCGTTGCCCAGGCGTGGTACAACAAGCAATTCGGCATCAAAAAATTGACCACCGAAACCGGAGCCGGTCAGTGGGGCAGCGCCCTTGCCTTTGCCTGCAAATTGTTAGGCCTTGAGTGCAAGGTCTTTATGGTTAGGATAAGTTTTGAGCAAAAGCCCTACAGACAGATAATGATGCGGGTCTGGGGGGCAAACTGCGTTGCAAGTCCGAGCACCGAAACGAATGCCGGTAGAAACATTTTGAAGGAAATGCCCAATACGCCGGGCAGCCTCGGTATTGCCATCAGTGAGGCCATTGAGGCAGCGGTAACCGATCCGACCGGCAAGACTCGTTATTCTCTCGGAAGCGTGCTTAATCATGTGCTGCTGCATCAAACGATAATCGGTCTTGAAGCGAAAAAACAGCTAAAGATGATCGGGGAAAGGCTGCCGGACCTTGTCATTGGTTGTGCCGGTGGTGGTAGTAATTTTGCGGGTCTGTCTTTCCCGTTTGTTGCTGAAAAGATAAATGGAGCCAACATTAAAATCATTCCGGTTGAGCCCAAGGCGTGCCCGAGCATGACGCGTGGACCTTTTGCTTATGATTTTGGAGATACAGCCGGCACAACACCGCTTTTGGCGATGTACACGCTCGGCCACAGATTTGTGCCGCCTCCGATTCACGCTGGCGGGCTGCGATACCACGGTATGGCGCCGCTGGTTTGCCAGGGGATTGTAGAAGGTCTGCTGGAACCAAGGGCGTACAATCAGCTGGAGTCTTATGAAGCTGCGATAACATGGTCCAGAACCGAAGGATTTATCCCCGCGCCGGAAACCAGCCAGGCGCTTGCCGCTGTAATCGATGAAGCCAAGAAGGCAAAACAGGAAGGCAAAGAAAAGGTCATATTGTTCAACTACAGCGGACACGGCCTGATGGACCTTTCGGGCTATGATGCGTATCTGTCTGGAAAGCTTATCGATTATGAGCTGCCGGAAGAAGAGCTGAAAAAATATACAAAAGAGCTCGAGAAAATGCCTGTTGCAGAAATGAGAAAAAGCGGAAAATGGTAAGGAGGCTGATGCCTTTATTGTTAGTGTACACAGGAAAAGAATTGTCGTAAAAAAAATAATTTTTTAAAGGAGATGACTATTATGAAGAGCAGAATTCTGACAATCGCCGTAATCTTTTTGGCATTAGGATGTTTGAGCTATGCTGCTGAGCAGCAAAAGCCGCAGCCTGCGTTGCATGGCTGGGTAGATGCGACATTCACAAGTAAATACGTATGGCGAGGTTTCACCGTTTATGGAGAGCAAAGTGCCATTCATCCCAGCATTGACTTGAGTTTGTTTGACACGGGTTTTGGACTCAATGTCACAGGACACAGAGCAAATTCGAGCGGATATGAATTGGGCGAACGCTGGGACTACTCGCTGTATTACCTGGGCAATCTATTTAAAGATGAATCTTATCAAACAATATATAGACTAGCTTATGTATACTATAACTTCCCGGATATGAGAAGCTATGGGAGAGAGAGTTTCGACCTCCAGGAATTACAAGCATATCTTGCTTGGCCGAATATTTTGAACGTTAAAGGTTTAGTGCCGGCATATTGCCTGGTCAAACTCTGGCCATCTAACAGCGGTTCATTTGTTGGAGCAAATTCTAAATTACTACCACAAACACCCATGGGCCTGGAAAGTGGTGGAACAGCTTCGGGTTTTGCACATATTTTCATGCTTGACTATGGACTGCCGGTAACGTGTCCTATAACCGGTGTGGAAAGAACACTGAATTTACACTCAGAAGTCGTTTACAATGATGGCGTTGGCCCAGATGGTGCCAATGTTGATCATGACTGGTCGAACGCTGTCTTCGGCGTCTCAACAGACGTCAACTTGGCTGAAAATCTTGTCTTCACACCCGGGATTTTCCTCCAGGTAACGATGGATGATTCGGTAAATAACAATAAGGATGAGACCTGGGCAAGCTTGGGCATGAAGTATAAATTCTGAGACGATTCAGAATCTATTGCTCTACATATCCGGAACGGCTGGTTAAATAAACCAGCCGTTCTTATTTTTGTTTTTTTGGATTTATGTAAAGAACGTCGAACGTGCTGACAATAATCAACACAAATAGGATGACTCCTCTTATAGGGCCAATCGGCCTGGATTATATCGCCGCTTCAGTCCGCGAGGCCCATATAGATGTGGAAGCTCTTGACCTGGGGCTGCTTTGTGAGCCGGCCGAGGCGATGAAACAATACTTTTCAGTCCGAAGCCCGGAATTGGTAGGGCTTTCTTTTAGGAATGCCGAGGATTGTTTTTGGCCCAGCGCCGACTGGTTTGTTCCTGGATTGAAAGAGACAGTTAAGACTATACGAAGCATGACCGACGCTCCAATCGTAATTGGCGGCGTAGGATTCTCAATATTTGCCGGGTCGATTCTTGAATATGCCGAGGTTGATTTCGGCATACGCGGCGATGGGGAGACGTCAATAGCCGCTCTTATCAGTCAGCTTCGCGGCAGACGAAGTTTTAAGGATGTTCCGGGTCTTATATGGCGTGAAGATAACAAGGTTTGTAGTAATCCGCCATCCTGGCCGGATTCGATTTCATTAGGTACAACCCGCGATTTTATTGATAATCCTTATTATTTCAAACAAGGCGGCCAATGCGGCCTGGAAACCAAACGCGGCTGTAACCGTAAGTGCATATATTGTGCGGATCCTTTAGCTAAAGGTAGCAGGCTCAGGCTACGAAATCCTTATGAGGTTGCCGATGAGGCTCAGTCGCTGCTGGCACAGCAAATAGATGTGCTGCATTTTTGCGACTCCGAATTTAATGTGCCGCGTAGCCATGCCTTCGCGGTTTGTGAGGAATTTAACAGGCGTTCGCTCGGAGACAAAATCCTCTGGTATGCGTATTTGTCACCGTCTTCATTTGATGCTGATTTGGCTGAAGCGATGGCACGGGCCGGCTGTGCTGGAATAAACTTTACGGGAGATTCGGGTAGTGAGTCGATGCTGCAAACTTACCGTCAGCAGCACAAAAGAGAAGACCTTGCCTCATCTGTCAAATTTTGTCGCTCGAATAACATTGCAGTGATGATAGACCTTCTGTTGGGTGGGCCGGGTGAAACGCCGCAAACTCTCCGAGAGACGATAGATTTTATAAAGGAAATTAATCCCGATTGTGCAGGTGCGGCACTGGGTGTAAGGATTTATCCTGGCACCGCTATGGAAAAGATGGTCGCCGAAGAGCTGCAAGAAGAAAATCTGTCGAATATTCGTCGGAAGTACAATGGGCCTATAGACCTGTTTAAGCCGACCTTTTACATATCCAGCGCCCTGGGCAGCCAGCCTGCGGAGCTGGTAAGGGACTTAATCGGGGGTGACAAAAGATTCTTCGAGCCTGCCAGCGAAACCGAGGAGCAAGCACCTAAAAACAATGATGCCGCCGATTATAATTATAATCAAAATTTGCTGCTTGCTCAGGCGATTCAGAAAGGCGCACGTGGTGCGTATTGGGATATACTTCGACAGCTACGTTTTAACCGCCTATAGCTGCACCTATTTTGCAGCAAGGATGGCCTTCATATCATCTAACGCCAATAAACCCAGCGTAGCCAGCTTAATCTTGCCTTGTGAGTCGATGAAGAAGCTGCACGGAATAGAATTTACCAGATTATAAGGCGCCGGCATCTCACTTGAGCTGGCTGAAAAGACCGTGTAATTCATTTCCTTATTTTGTGCAATGAAGTTTTTAACTATTTCGGTTGTGTTACGCGGCCCGATGAAAGATATTGCCAGCATTGCTAACTTATCCTGGCCGATGGTATTGCGAAGCTCGATTAGGTGCGGTATTTCCATTCGGCAGGGGCCGCACCAGCTTGCCCAGAATATAATCATCACATTTTTACCGCGGTAGTCGCTTATCTTATGCTGTTTGCCGGTAATATCCGTCAGGGAAAAGTCTGGTGCGGGCTTACCAAACCACGTTTCAAAAGCGGGACCCCAGGTCTTTGCCGTTTTTATGACATCATTCAGGCCTGTGGTGATTGCGAAATCCGTGCTTGAAAATTCATTGGTACCTTCGGCGGATGGCACTGTTGTATCTGTGGAGCGGCCACGTGGAACAATATCCGTGGATATGGCAGATTTAGGCTTCAACACCGCCCATATTATCAATAGAGCCGCTATACCCACACATATAAGCAGCGGTACTAAAAAATCCTTCAGTTTTTTTTGTATAACCATTTTTTATTCCTCCATGAAATTACTATTAATCAACAAAACAACTATACAACCGTTGGTCGGCTGCGTAAAGGTAAATTTGGCAATTTTTTTGTTTTGTTTGAGATTAAACATAAAATCCAATAAAAGCTTGACAATACCAAAAGTAAAAAGTAAAAAGGCAAAAGTAAAAACTGTACGCTATCCGCTGTACGCTGTTAGTTTTTTGACCCGTCCCCTCGGCCTTGCTCGGGGCAGGCCTGAGCGGGGTCGAAGGAAAGGAGAAGGCATGAAGCTGGATAGAAAGCTGAAGATGGGAATGGTTGGCGGTGGGCCGGGGGCGTTCATCGGAGAAGTGCACCGTAAGGCCTCTCGCATGGACGGCCATATCGAGCTTGTCGCAGGAGCATTTGATATCGACCCGCAAAAATCGAAGCAAATGGGTAAGCAGCTCTTACTCGACCCAAAGCGGGTTTATGGCACCTACAAAGAAATGATCGATGGAGAGCTTGGTCTGCCGGAGGGTGAAAAGATAGATTTTGTTTCTATCACAACGCCGAACAACTGGCACTTTCCAATCGCCCGCGAATATCTTTTGGCCGGCTTTCATGTAATGTGCGAAAAGCCGATGACATTCAACGTCAAAGAGGCAAAAGAGCTTCAGAAGATAGTAAAAAAATCCGGCAATGTCTTCGGCCTGATGCACAATTACACCGGTTATCCGATGGTTAAGCTGGCTCGCTGTCTTGCACGCGGAGGCGAATTAGGCGAGATTCGTAAGATAGTCGTGCAGTATCCGCAGGGCTGGCTGGCAACGGCTTTGGAGAAAACCGGCAATATGCAGGCCTCGTGGCGAACCGACCCCAAACAATCGGGCGGCGCCGGCTGCATCGGTGACATCGGCACGCACGCCGAGAACCTTTCCGAATACATCACGGGCCTGAAGGTCACTGCTCTTTGTGCAGACCTGACGATTTTTGTCAAAGGCCGAAAGCTCGACGACGACGGCAATGTACTTTTGCGATTCAACAACGGAGCTAAGGGTGTTCTGCACGCCAGCCAGATTTCCATCGGTGAGGAGAATAATCTTGCTATTTGGGTCTATGGCACAGAAAAAAGCATCGAATGGCATCAGGAGCACCCCAACTATCTTTACGTCAAAGAGCCGGATGGGCCTGTACAGATATGGCGTCGCGGCAATAGTTATGTAGGAGCAAAAAGTCCCGCTGCGGCAAGGGCCACCCGCCTGCCGTTTGGCCATCCTGAGGCCTTCTTTGAGTCCTTTGCCAATATTTACGGAAACTTTGCAGATACGCTGCGTGCTCACCTGGAAGGCCAAAAGCCGGACGAGCTGGCGCTTGACTTCCCGAATGTTGATGATGGTCTGCGTGGAATGCTGTTTATCGAAACTGTGCTGGCAAGTGCCAAAAGCAAGCAAAAGTGGACTCCGTTTAAAAAATAGTGAACTAAAATTGAAAGTGCCTAAAATCGTAACTTTCAACTTTAGGCACTTTAGCTCACTTTAGGCACTTTAGTCACTGAGGGTTTATTTATGGAAAAGAAATTGATTCAAAACGATAATGTCACAAGGAGAGATTTTATTAAAACATCGGCAGCGGCCGGTATGGCGACGCTATTATCCGGCAGCGGTACAATCTTTGCTCAGAGCCCTAAGAAACTGCGTGTTGCTCTTATCGGCTGTGGTGGTCGCGGAACAGGTGCTCTTAAGGATTGCATGGAGGCAGGAAAGTTCCTCGGTCTTGAGCTGGAGGTCGTTGCAGCTGCCGACTGGTTCAAAGAAAACGCCGACAAAGCTGGCAAGCCTTACGGCGTGTTAGAATCGCGGTGCTTCAGCGGCGCAGATGGTTACAAAAAGGTTTTAGATACTAACGCAGATGTTGTGCTGATGGCAACACCGCCGAATTTCCGGCCTGTGCATTTTGAGGCGGCTGTCAAAGCCGGTAAACACGTGTTTATGGAAAAACCTGTTGCCGTTGATCCGCCCGGCGCCCGCAGGATAATCGAGGCCGGTGAGCTGGCCAAGCAAAAGAGCCTGGCGGTTGTCGCCGGCACCCAGCGGCGTCACCAGGCTGTATATCGCCGAACTCAGTATGCAGTAGCCCAAGGTGCCGTCGGCAAAATCAATGGCGGCTGTATCTGGTGGTGCGGAGGTGCGCTATGGTATCAGACAAGAAAACAAGGTGAGAGCGACGCTGACTATATGGTGCGGAACTGGGTCAGCTTCACTGAGATGTCGGGTGATCATATTATTGAGCAACATGTCCACAACATAGACGTTGCTAATTGGTTCATCGGGCACCAGCCAAAAACGGCTCTCGGCTTCGGCGGGCGCGCACGTCGCAAAACCGGCAATCAATTTGACTTCTTCAGCGTCCAGTACGACTACGCCGAGGACCTGCATATCCACAGCATGTGTCGCCAGGTCGATGGCTGTTATAACAAAGTAAGCGAGCACTTTGTCGGCAGCGAAGGCTCAATATCGGGTGACGGCAGCATAACGGACTCACGTAAAAAAATCGATACACCAGATTTTCCAGAGCATGGCGGCCCTTATGTCCAAGAGCATATAGACCTGCTCAAGAGTATCCTCGATGAAAAACCGCTTAACGAGGCCCGCAATGTTGCCGAATCCACGCTTACAGCGATAATGGGCAGAATCTCTGCTTATACCGGTCAGGTGGTTAGATGGTCAGATTTAACCGAGAGTGAAAATTCACCGTGGTATAACCTGACACTCAAGCCGACCGCGGAAGACTTTGAAAAGGGCAATGTTGTGGCCCCAAAGGACGACGTCGTTACAGTTCCAGGCTCAGAAAAACGAAGACAATAAAACACCAAAAAAACCGAAGACGGAAGACAGAGGACGGAAGGCGGACAACAGAAGTTCTGTCCTCTGTAATCTGTCCTCTGGTTATTTTATCTCGACGACCTCAGTAAATCGGACCAGAGAGCCTGCTATTTGTGGGTTTGGTTCGATTACGCCAACCAGACCCACCTTGCGGCCTATCAATTTACTCAAGTCCATTTTCACAGCCGTATCGGCTGGTAATGCGTAACACATTGTCTTGCCGGTATCGTCAACTATTCGATAATGCCCGGTGCCAAATGTGTTAAATGGCTGCAGCTGTCCTATAACTACGAACTTGCCCTTATCCTCAATTTTAGCCATCCTTGCTTCACGGGATTTGTCAATCCCATTCATCACCTGCTGCAGCTGGGTATTTTGGAGCTGAATCTCTTTGCCGACGGCTAAAGCAAGCTCGAAACCTTCAACTTGCTTGAGCACGTGCTCGGAATAACGTGCGGCTTTGCCGGCCTCTTTGTTATTGACGAGCTCGGTAAGCGCCTTTTTTATTTCGGTATAATTCTGCTGTTCGGCCGGCTTTGCTCGTTCGGTTTTGATTTTATCCTGGATAGCATAAAAGTCCTTGAGTTTCAGTGCCTCGACAGAAAATGTTGGTGGAGTGACTGCATTGGCATCGGGATTAGTTACAGCCGATGTCTCTCCACCAGCAGTGGATGTACCGGTTGCAGCCGGCGTCTCTGTGGTGACAGAGCTGATGGGTTTTGTATATTGGGTGCTTATCCAAAGGTAAGCGCCGCTCGGCGGAGAAATCTTAAAATAATCGTCTTTTTCTTCGCCTAACAATTTAATCTTATATCCCCGGCTGAGCCTGACCTGCTCGGATGTAGAGTGCATTGGCTCAACGGAATCGGAGCCGGCATAAACGCGCACCCCTTCGCCGGTTACAGTCCCTACGGCAGGGTTGTCAAGGTTAACGCTGATATATTGCATTGAAACCCAGCAGAAGCAACTGGCGGGCGGAACAATGCGGATCCAGCCGAACTGTTCGCCGACAACCTCAACTTTGTCTCCTCTATTGAGAGAGCCGCAGCTATAGTAATTTGTACCTGGGCCGGAACGCACATTAACGTTATCGCCGGTTATTTCCGCTACATAGGGAAAAGTGGGTGTTTTGACAGCGTTGATATCGCCAATTGAGGGTGTCTCAGATAATGTAGTCCCTGTTTGAGCGATGCTGGTAGATGTTATCATTGTTAAAGTAGTTATAAGGACCATTAGAGAGCTACGGTTGAACTTTGTCTGTATCCTGCTTTTGATGAAATTGACGAGAAATTCCATTTTCAATCTCCTAACAAAAATCCATTAATTGGAAATTGGTAATTGGAATCTGGAAGCTGGTAATTATCAATTACCAGTTACCAATTACCTATATTAATTTGAAATTACTACTCTTACGAGGTTTTGTCAAATTTTTTCTTTTGCCGCAAGGCATACTGTGTAATAAACGATATGTCGGTTGAACACAATTTTCTAATTTCGTAATTGTTTGAACAATATGAACCTTTTTATAATATAATTGTTAAAACCACCAGCTTTCTTAGTCTTTTGGCAGGTTAAGAATCACATGAAGACAATAAGGATGGTTTTTTTTATATTAATTGCTGTTTTGAATATGGCCTGTCTTGCTTCGAGTGCACAGGAACCTGCGGATGCCAATATTCCCATGACCCTGCAGGATTATCTGTCGTATGCTGCTATGAATAATGCCGGCCTGAAAGCAGCGTTCGAGGAGTGGAAATCGGCGCTGGAGCAGATTCCACAAGTTAAAGTCTTGCCCGACCCTCAGTTCGCATACGGCTACTATATACAGGAGGTTGAAACCAAGCCAAGCCCTCAGTCGCAGCAGTTCCAATTAATGCAGGTCTTTCCGTGGTTCGGTACAATCGAGGCAAGGACCGATACCGCTGCAGCGGCGGCAAAGGCCGCAAAAAAACGTTATGAGGCGGCAAAGCTGAAGCTTTTTTTTGAAGTTAAAGAAGCATTCTTTGAGTATTCGTATTTGGCAAGGGCAATTGAAATAGCTAATCAGAATCTCCAGCTTGTCGGGCATTTTGAAGAAGTTGCTCGGACGAAATACACAACATCGGAAGTAACGCATCCGGATATTATACGAGCACAGGTGGAATTGGCAAAAATGGCAGATGAGCTAAAGGCTCTCGAAGAGTTTAGAAAGCCGATCTCGACTCGGTTAAGTTCTGCTCTCAACAGAAAGGATTTTGATTTATTGCCCTGGCCGGTAAAAGAAAAATTCCAGGCTGTAACGCTCGACCGGCAGCAGTTAATAGAGCACCTTCGGTCCAATAATCCTGAGCTTGGCGCATTTGGTTTTGAGCTGGAGGGTGCAAGAAGCAGAATTGAGCTGGCAAAGAAGAGGTTCTACCCTGATATAGGCGTTGGGGTGGAGTGGATGACAAATGAAGCAATGATGGGTGATAACCTTAGAGACAGCCAGAAGGATGAGGTAGTTCTAATATTCGGTTTGAACCTGCCTATTTGGCGTAAAAGTTATAGGGCGGGCGAGTTGCAGGCCAAAGCAGAGCTTAACAAAACATTGCATCTGAAAAAAGAGGCGGAGAATAATTTAATTGCACAAGCTGCGCAGGCTTTGTATGATTTTGAGGATAGTGACAGAAAAAGAAGGCTCTACGAGGATATTCTTATACCAAAGGCGCAGGAGCTTCTGGGGGCTTCTGAACAGGCCTATAAGACGGGGAAAATAGACTTTTTGAGTCTGATTGACGCCCAACGGAAGCTGCTGGAGTATCAATTGCGGTACGAAAGGGCTGTAACGGATAACCAGCAGAAATTAGCAGAGCTGGAAATGCTTGCGGGTACGGAATTGCAGGTGGTGTCAAAAGCGGGACAAACTTCCGAAAAATAATTCGGCGTTAGTAAAATTCTCATAATAAGGATAACAGGAATGAAGATTAATATATTTTTATTGTTATCCGCATTTGTTCTTCTCGGGTTTGTGCTGAATGACGCTGCCCTGTCGATTGAACAGTCTGACAGCGGCCGCTCCTCAGTGGCTAAAGTGCCTAAAGTGAGCTAAAGTGCCTAAAGT
>CAZIED010000047.1:0-12212 GCA_964538525.1 uncultured Pirellulales bacterium
AATTTTTTGATAAATTTAAAAAAGCTGCGGCTAAGATGAAGGAGCAGGCTCCCGAAACCGTCAATGGTTTTGCAGCAATGTTCAGCAAAATTATGCAGGCCGGAACACTATCGGTCAAAGAAAAAGAGTTTGTGGCTCTGGGTATCGGCGTTGCGTTATGTTGTGAGCCTTGTATCAGGCTGCACGTGCAGAAGTGCCTTGACGCCGGTGCGACAAAAGAGCAGATTTTAGAGGCCGCGTCCGTGGCGGTAATGATGGGCGGCGGCCCCGCTTATACCCATATCCCAGTGGTTATAGATACACTTGAGACATTGCAAAGTTGAGAAGGATTGATTTTCGTTGCAGCAAGTGTCCTTGCGAATATAATAGTGTGCGTATCTAGGTAAAATGTTTTTTGTGGACTGAATTTAGGAGAAAGAGAATATGCAAGGGATTCAGTTAAGTCTCATCGACTACACACTACTGTGTATCTATTTTGTTTTTGTGCTTGGGGTGGGGTACGCGTTAAAACGTTCAACCAGGACCAGCAGCGATTTCTTTCTCTCTGGTCGCTCGATACCGGCATGGATTACCGGATTAGCATTCATATCTGCCAACCTGGGTGCTCAAGAGGTCATCGGGATGGGGGCTTCCGGCGCAAAATATGGAATTATGACAAGCCATTTTTACTGGGTGGGTGCGATTCCAGCAATGGTGTTTGTGGGCATTTTCATGATGCCGTTCTACTACGGCTCGAAGGCCCGGTCGGTGCCGGAATATCTCAAGCTAAGGTTCGATGAAAAGACCCGCGGATTCAATGCGATTTCGTTTGCGGTAATGACGGTCTTTTCATCGGGTATCTCGATGTATGCCCTTGCCAAGCTGTTTGGCGTGTTATTGGGGTGGAACTTTAACTTCAGTATCATCATCTCAGCCGTTATAGTTTTGGCATACATATTTATGGGCGGCTTGACGTCCGCAATATATAACGAGGTGATGCAATTCTTCCTGATTGTTTTTGGATTTTTGCCGCTGGTGCTGTTGGCATTAAAGGATGCTGGCGGATGGTCAGGGGTGCAATCGCGGCTGAACTTTGTTGCGACCAGCCAAGGTTATGCCGCCGGGACATGGAGCGATTCGTGGAGGCACATGGCGTCGCCTTCGGCAAATCCGATGGGAGTCGAATGGTTTGGAATGGTGATGGGCCTGGGGTTTGTCCTTTCATTTGGTTATTGGTGCACAGACTTTTTGGTTGTGCAGCGCGCGATGGCGGCTAATTCGATGGCGGCGGCACGTCGCACTCCGCTGATTGCGGCGATACCCAAGATGTTCATACCATTTTTGGTTATCCTGCCTGGGATGATTGCGATAGCGCTGACCTATCAATCCGGCACGAGCGGCTTTGCACTACCCAAAAAGGACGGGGGCTTTGATTATGATATGGCGATCCCTATGATGCTGGCGCACTACTTCCCGTCGGGAATGCTGGGCGTGGGGCTGACCGCGCTTATGGCGTCATTTATGTCGGGTATGGCAGGTAATGTGACGGCCTTCAATACGGTATGGACTTACGACATTTATCAAAGCTACATCCGACCGGGCCAATCCGACAGCCATTACCTTTGGATGGGAAGAATGACAACGATATTCGGCATAGCGCTGAGCGTCGCAGCGGCTTATGTGGCGGTAAAGTTCAACAATATTATGGACCTGCTTCAACTGGTATTTGCATTTGTAAATGCGCCGTTGTTTGCGACGTTTTTACTGGGAATGTTCTGGAAGCGTGCAACAGGGCACGGTGCGTTCTTCGGACTGCTGTCGGGAACCGCGGCTGCGGCCTTGCACCACGGATTGACGATTCCGAAGGGCGCCTTGACGCTGATTAAGGGCGGCTGGCTGGGCAGCATCGTTCATCAGTATCCCAGCGAGATGGCACAGAACTTCTGGACGGCGATATTTGCGTGGACGATGTGCTTTGTGGTAACGATTGTGATTTCGCTGGCGACACGGCAAAAACGCGCCGATAACGAATTACGCGGCCTGGTTTATTCACTGACGCCGCGCATCAAAGAGGAAGGGCTGCGATGGTATCAAAAGCCGGGGACATTGGCGATTATAGTGCTGGCGGCAGCGGTAATTTTGAACATAATCTTCTGGTAACAGGAGCAGATATGAGCACAGAAATGAGACTTGATGTCAGAATACCTATAGGAGCGATGTTCGCGATAATCGGTGTGTTAGTCACAATCTTCGGCATAGCATCGGACAAAGGCATATACGTCCGCTCACTAAACGTCAACATAAACCTGTGGTGGGGACTGGTTATGCTTGCTTTCGGCGTGTTTATGCTGATAATGGCGCGACGATCTACGCGAACGGTAAAGAAACCGACAAAAATTTGATAAAAAATAGAACAATGTTTATTGGTGAGACCTGATTAATGAATCTAACAAAGGAAGACCGTTCTGCACTGGATAAAATCCAGAAATCTGCTAAGGATAACGACATCGATATCAAAGGTGGGAAGGTCCGAAGGACATCCTCTCGTTTCTGCCTCGGTGTCGAGCACGGCGATTACAACGGAACCGAGCTATTCGGCGTAGGCACAGACCGATTCATCTGGCTGGCGTACAAGCCCAATAGTATCGACAATGTAAGGCTTTTTAGCGGAAACTTTCCGAATGACGGTGTAATTGAATTCAAAATCGGAAATGTCCCTAAGCCGAAGTCACCTGATATAGCAGATACCTGGGGACGATTTCCTTATGGCGTCGATTTTATACTCAGACGCGAAGGATATAAAATTAAACAGGGAATTGACGGAGTATTATATGGCAATATTCCAGGCGGAGGGATGAGCCGGTCCGCTTCGCTCAGCCTAAACCTGATCTTGTCGATTTTTGACGCTAATAACATTGAGATGGAGGACGACAAAAAAATAGAAATTGTCGATCTGGCACAGGCGGTGGAGAATGACTACATCGGCTCACCCTGTGGTAAGCTCGACCAAACCATGATTCTTTTTGCACGCGAGGGAATGGGCACACATTACAACCCAAAAGATCGTTCGATTGAATACGTTCCGATTGGCAAAGGCGCGATTGATTTCAGGATTGTCGTGCTCGACACCGGCACCGACAGGCCTGGCTTGGAAAAATCAACTTACGCCGTCCGAAGGGCGGAATGTGAGCAGCTTGTTGCGATACTGCAAAAGGCAGGTTTTAAGGTGTCCAGCCTTGCGGATGTCAAGGATGATGCAACCTACAAAAATATTCTTGATCGTTTCGGCAAGGAAAAACCTGCTCTGTGTGACCGCCTAAAGTATATTTACGGTGCACAGAAGCGCTTCTACAAAATGCTGGATGCCTGGAAGAATGGTGACATCGAAACAGTAGGCCGGATATTTAGAGAAGATGGTATCGGTCTGCGGGACGATTATAAGATATCCGGTCCGGAGCTTGAAACCATGTGTGATATCGCCAGAACTGTGCCTGGAGTGCTGGGTGAACGGATGCTCGGAGGTGGTGACAAGGGCGCATCGGGCGCATTGGTTCGAGCTGAAGATATTGATGCACTCAAGGATGCTGTTGATTCCGCTTATCCTCGAAGCCGGCCCAATTTTGCGCGCAAATACGCCGTTCACACCTGCAAAGTGGTAGATGGCGTCACGGTATTTGAAGGGCTTCTCTGACATGGAAACCCAAAGCTCAAACCTGTCCCGAGCGAAGTCGAGGGAACTCAAAACTCAAAACTTTGGAATAGTGACATCAAACAGGCATATAAGCGAGCGATTCTATAAGCTCAGGCTGGAATTTTCAGGCACTGCGGCTGAAGACATCAAAAAATTTAAACCAGGACAATTTGCTCAGCTGGACCTTTCCGCAGCCGCCCTGCCGCCACCAAACAGGATACCACAAGAGCTTTCCGACGTATCTGGACGTCAAGTATTGCTTCGCAGACCTTTTAGCTTTACAGATGTCGCTGTGCAAAAAGACAAAACTATAGCCGAGCTTTTATACCGTGTTGTTGGGCCGGCCACTTTGCGGATGACGAGCTTGGCTGCCGGCGATTCGCTCAATGTAATCGGACCTTTGGGAAACGGCTTTACTGTACCTAAGGGCAAAAAAACAGCTCTTTTGATTACCGGAGGAACGGGGTCTCCGCCGATACAGTGTCTGGCGAAGGTTCTCGCAGCCGAATATTCTAATATAGAAATCCTTGTCTTTGCCGGTGCAAAAACAGCAAAAGAGCTGCCTTTTGAAAATATATTGGACCAGATTAGCCGGCAATTGGGTTTTTCGCTTCCGGAGTTTGCCAAATTCGGCGTAAAATCACAGATTGCAACAGATGACGGCACAGCCGGCTTTGCAGGATTCGTCACCGACTGTGTTTCACAATGGATTGACAAGCACAATCCTGCCCCCGAAAGCACCATTATCTACGCTTGTGGGCCGGAGGCAATGCTAGCGAAACTATCCGAAATTGCCAACAGGAAAACAATAGATTGTCAAATCAGCATGGAAAGACACATGGCCTGCGGCTTCGGTGTCTGCCAAAGCTGCGCGATTGAGTGCCGAGCGAAGGGAAGCTCCGAAACGGTATATAAATTGTGTTGTCAGGATGGGCCTGTCTTTGACGCACGAGAGGTTATATTTAAAACGTAGATAGAGAGGACACTAATGATTAATGCAAAAGCAAAAGTGTTCTTGCTTATTGTGCTGTTTTTAGCAGGTCTTTCTTCTGCAAAAGAAATCACAATAGCTTCACCTGAAGAGGCTGGATTTTCATCGCAACGTCTGCAGCGGATAAACAAGGTTATGCAGCAATATGTTGAAGATGGCAAAATTGCAGGGGTGGTGACGTTAGTGGCAAGAAAAGGCAAAATTGTTCACCATGAAGCATTCGGGATGATAGATATCGAAAATAAAAAGCCTATGAGCAAAGATGCAATGTTTCGAATCGCATCCATGAGTAAGCCGGTCACATGCGTAGCGGTCATGATATTGTATGAGCAGGGAAAGTTCCTGCTGAACGACCCTGTGTCAAAATACATACCGGAGTTCGCAAAGCCCCAGGTACTCGTGCGAACCGCCTCCACAGACGCTTTTAAGACCGAGCCTGCCAGAAGAGAGATTACTATTCGTCATTTGCTTAATCACACATCCGGCATAACATACGACTGGGCTGATGGGCCTCTCGGCAGGCTTTATAAAGAGGCAGGCATTGCCACTGGTCTCGATCCGGCCGAAGGCACAATAGGTGATATGGTCAAAAAGCTTGCAAAGCTGCCGCTTATATCGCACCCCGGAGAAGAGGTACATTACGGCCTTTCCATCGATGTTCTCGGATATCTCGTCGAAGTAATCTCAGGGAAAGATTTCAATACATTTTGTAGAGATGAGATTTTCGAGCCTTTGCAGATGAACGATACGTACTTTATTCTTCCGAAGGAGAAATTGCCGAGGCTTGCCCGCATGTATCGCATGAGCAAATCCGGCAAGCTGGAAAAAGATGCAATCGATCCTAACTTTCTGACGGAGCAAACACTTTTCTTCGGCGGTGCCGGACTAATATCAACCGCATCAGACTACGCTCGCTTTGCGCAGATGATACTCAATGGCGGCGAGCTTGACGGCGTGCGAATCATCAGTCGAAAAACTGTGGAGCTAATGACATCTAATTCCATCGGCGATAGATATGCACCATTCCGATATAATACCGGCGACAAGATGGGCTATGGCTTCGGCATACGAACGGAGCGCGGCGAATTTGACGAGTTAGAGTCAATCGGTATTTACGGCTGGGATGGTGCTTTCTTTACGAGGTTTTGGATTGACCCGAAGGAGCAGATTGTAGCTGTATTTATGTCGCAGATGAACAATTACTGGTCTGCGGACCTGGCTACAAAATACCGCGTCCTTGTGTATCAGGGAATTACTGATTGATATATGATAAACGCTAAAATATATATAAAGATGATTACTTTAAAAAACTGGAATCACTTAAAGTGTTGAGAAATAATTCCCAAAAAGATAAAAGCATAGAACGAAGCAAAAAAAGCTTCATATGTTTGGCCGATATCCTCTTTGAAGAAGTGTCCGCCACAATCCCTGGTGGTCCTACTGCATATAAACTAGCCAAACTTGGCGTTAAACATGCCAAAAACTATATCAAAGATAGGACTGAGGACAGACTGATAGAATTTCACCGTTTTTTACTAGAAGGATTACCAGAATCCGAAAGGAAAAACTTTTCCTCTAGGACTTTTTCGAAAGAGGACTATTATAATTTGCTAAATGCGGTTATTCAGGACCAAGAAAGTGAGAAAATTGAGATATATTCCAATTTATTTCAAGGAATTATATTAGGGGCTATACCACAAAAATATAAATCGCACTTAATAAAGACTATTAGAGATCTTTCACTATCTGATCTTGAATTGATGAAGACACTTTATATACGATCAATTAAAGACCAAAGCCTGGTTAGAACATCTCTCGATGAGAAGCAAACTTCAGAAAATTTTACGGAAGCTTACTCATTCCAGACACTTCTTAGATTAGGATTTCTGGCTCCATCATCTAATAATGTCATACCATTTCTAATAACTGACTTATTAAGATTCACGGTAGAATTTTTCTACGATATCGATCTTGATAAACTCACACCTGTCTACAAAAAACCTTTGAGGGTCTTTCTTGCTTATGACAAATTTGGCGCAGATAACAATGATCTTTTTAATATAATGACTACATTACAAAATGAAGGAATTAATACTGTATGTGCTCTTCCTTTAAGAATGTCACTACCCTTGCTAATTGCACCAATAATAGTTCTATGTTTGAAAAGACAGAGCAATTTACTTGATACTATTAAAAAATTTGTACCTATTGAAAATAAGGAGATAATCCAGTTAATTCTACCAGGCGGAGAATTAGACGCTTTACCATATCCAAAGGAGGACTATTTTGATTTGCGCAGTCCTTCCAATGAAGAGCTTAATAGACTAATAAGTCATGTGAAAGACAAATCAAAGCTGAACCATGATACCCTTGTAGCTTATTCAAAAAAAGTACGAAAATATAATAGTTTTTTGCAGTTTTAAGTCTATATTGACATGGATCAAACAAGTACTGAATTTGACATTTCGGTAGATTTCGCAGGGCTAAGGATAGCGAATCCGGTATTCACGGCTTCGGGGACGTGCGGGTATGCCGATGAATTAGCTGAATTTATGGATATAAACCAACTCGGCGGATTCATTACTAAGAGCATCACCATAAAGCCCAAAAAAGGTCACACGACGCCGAGAATTGTCGAGACCGATTCTGGAATGCTAAATGCAATAGGCTTAGCAAATATCGGCCTCGATAAATTCATTGAGGAAAAACTACCTATTATTGAGAAAATGACCGTGCCGGTTTTTGTAAATGTTGCAGGCGAGACCGTTGCAGAATACGTTGCCGTAATTGAGCGCCTGGCCAAAGAGCCGGCAATAGCCGGCTTTGAGCTGAATATTAGCTGTCCCAACGTAGAAAAAGGCGGAATAACTTTCGGCAAAGACCCGCAGCTTGTGACAGAAATTACCTCGGCAGTGAAACAGGCCGCAGGAGAAAAAATTTTAATGGTGAAGCTCACTCCTGCCGTCACCGACATCAGCGAAATTGCTCGAGCGGCTGTTGAGGCCGGTGCTAATGCGCTCAGCATGATAAACACCTTTACCGCTATGGTTATAGATATTGAAACTCACAAGCCCGTCCTTGCAAATAAGACCGGCGGATTATCTGGCCCGGCGATAAAGCCGATAGCAGTATATCTTGTTAATAAAGTCTATAACGAGGTCGCCAAAGAACGTGGCATACCGATTTTGGGTATGGGTGGAATCAGAACAGCCTCCGATGCAATTGAGTTTATAATCGCCGGTGCCTCCTCTGTCGCCGTCGGCACAGCAACTTTTCTCGAGCCTGGATGCGCGGTGAAAATCATTGAAGGCATAAAAAAGTATTGTGTTCGTAATAATATATCGAATATCAAAGAATTAGTCGGCTCGCTTAAGGACTGGTAATTGGTTAAATAATCACTAATTTCCAAACGGCTTGAGCGGCCAGAACAGTCCACCCAGATAGTCGAAGTGCTGGAAAAACGATAAACAAACGGATGACAGAAAACAGAGGACAGACGACAGAGGGCAGAGGACTGCACCGTCATCCGTCCTCGGTGAAAGGACCTGTCTCTTCTCCTGTCTCTCTCGCGTGTCGAATGCAGAGCTCAGTGACATGGTGTGGACCAAAAATATGTCTGAGTGGAATCACGGTTAATATTATTAGCAGTTTTTCCCGGGCTTTGACGTGACTCGATTCCGATGAAGCGACTTTTTAGACCGCCGCCAGCACAACTATCTCTCAAGACTCGATACGAGCAACCTCAGGAGGCACTCGCACCTCTTGGCATCTGTGCTGGTTGTGCTTCTCCATGATCTCAGTTATCTTCTTCTCAAACGCTATGAGTTTTTTCATTCGTGTAGGCTCAGACTGGAGAGTGCCAGAGTATGCTACTTTTATCAACTCGATGAACTCAAGAAGATGAGCGGTCAGATATGCATCAATCGCATGAGCGTTCAAGTCAATGACATGCCCTACGAAATTCAATTCCAGCGTTCCTTGCATCTTTCCTGTCTTGTCATTTACTATCTGCGGTTTAAAGAATAGATCCCACAAGCAGAGGTCGTGAGAGCAGTGACTGTACTTGGCGAATTCTCCACGGAGATACTTGCGGTATTCAGGAAGGGAAGTTCCCTGAGGCTGAATAAGATCAAGGAATCTGGCGGTCCACTGCTTGGCAGCATCGCTCGGCTTAAGTTGTCTTTTGGCCCATTGTTCTGCCGCGCCCTCAATCAACACAACCGCAGCGAAGCAATCGAGCGCGTCTTCCATGGGGCGTAGAAGTGTAACGGCAGCGGAGTGTAATCCACTACCGTTGAGCAGACCGCACCCACTTATCAGGTGAAGTAAGTGATTGCCAACGAGCAAAGCATTTGACTTAGCAGAGTTAGTTCCTATATTAGGTTGCGGAAATCTGGCAAGGAACTCTGTAATCCAACAAAGTACTTGGATGATTGGACTGGTCGGGCCGTAAGCCTTCTCTCCAGGTAATGACAACTTTGGACGTGGTGCGCTCATATTTTATGCCTAAGGGACAGCCACCTATCAGGCTACGGCTGGCTCTCCGCCCAGACGAGTTTCTGTCATCCTCGCCGGGACCCCAGCTTTAGTCTCTGAATCTTCTCCTGAAGCCATAGATTGATCAAGGTATGGGGGGAGACGCCTCTTTCCTTGGCAGCGCGGCAAATGGTTTGCGATAATCCTCTCTCGATGGCATACAGGGATTCCTCAGACTCCAGTTCCACATCGGCTTGGATAGATCGGGTCTTACCCCAATAGTCAGACAAATCATGCTCATCCCAGAAATTGGCAATCCCGGCATACGTTCCGGCCTTGGAGACATTACTCTTCCTGCTGATACTTTTTTCCCTACTGTTACTTCTTCTCATATCGCTTTTGCCTTGGCGCAGTTGCCCTTTGCTGTCAACCAAAATGATAGCACGGCATATAGGGGAAGTCAATAGGATCAGCCACAAAATCCGTATCCTTCGACTTCGCTCAGGACAAGTTTCGTATCTCGTCGCTCGTCTCTCGTACGAAGATGACAGTCTTGCCACAGTGTTCATATTGTGCTAGTGCTGAGTCGCAGGTGATTTGAGGAGTTGTCATTGCGAGGAGGCCGAAGGCCGACGTGGCAATCTCATAAATCAAATGTCAGAGATTGCTTCGCTTCGCTCGCAATGACATCCATCATTCAAACTGCGAAAGAGTACTAGTCGTCATGTCGAGCCCATTCGGCTTCGCTCAGGGTAAACTGCGTCGAGACATCTGGCTGCGGACAGTAAGTGTCTCTCATTCGTGGCCAGACCCCTCGACGGTTCGACTACGCTCACCGCAGGCTTTGCTCGGGGTGACAAAAAGCCTTCGGCTTGCCCTTCGACAGCCTCCGGTTAAGATTTTAGTTGATGTTTCAGAGAAATTGGGATATTTTGTGCGCATCGTGCATTCAAAAAGATCAGCAAATAGGAGATAGCACCATGGCGAAAGACATGGAAAAGCTCTATCAGGAGCGATTGGCCCGCTACGTTACAGCAATGCGGAACGAGAAGCCGGATATGATTCCGATTCGTCCATTTGTTGCAGAATTCACGGCTAAATATGCTGGTTACACCTGCCAGGAAGTAACGCACGACTACGAGAAGGCCTTTGCCGCCGCCCGCAAGTGCGCTGCTGATTTTGACTGGGACGCGGTGGTCGGCAATATGGTATATGTATGGACAGGACTGACACAGGCTATAGGAATGAAATACTACGCGGTTCCCGGCATTGATATTTCACCGGACACCTGCTTTCAGTATATCGAGCCGCCGCCAGAACAGGCGTATATGAAGCCGGATGAATACGACCAGCTCATTGAAGACCCGACCGGATTTCTATTCAACGTATGGCTGCCGCGTGTCTCAAACGACGTCTTTGCAGAGGGCACGCCTGCATCATATCGAAATAACTTATCCTTTCTGAAAGGCGGGATGGCGATGCTGAGCTATTTTAACGCCTTCGGAAAGCAGAACGAATTGCTACGAACCGAGTCAGGAACAGTTTCAGCTATCTCTGGGATTCTCAAGGCACCATTCGATATTATTGCCGATAAGCTTCGGGGTTATCTTGGATTAGTCACGGATGTGATGGAGCAGCCGGACAAGGTACTGGCCGCCTGCGAGGCCTTAATGCCGCACCTGCTGCACGTGGCCCTTTCCGGTGCAGACCCCGAAAAGAATGTGCCGATTGGATTTTGGATGCATCGTGGTTGTGTGCCATTTTTCTCGCAGAAGCATTTCGACAAATTTTATTGGCCGACACTCAAGCCCATCATCGAAGAAATCTGGGCCCATGGCCATCAGGTGCTATTCTATGCCGAAGGCAATTGGAACGCCCATTTAAACTCCTTTGCCGAGCTGCCGGACCAATCAATTGTTTTTCACGTTGACCAGAGTGACATCTTTAAGGTGCACAGAGTGTTAGGACAGAAGTTCTGTATCAGCGGCGGTATCCCGAATTGGCTGCTGGCTACCGGCACGCCGGACGAGGTGCGCAATTATTGTAAAAAGATAATTGACGGCGTAGCCGGCGAAGGTGGTTACATTATGGATGCCAGCGCGATTGTACAAGATGACGCTAAAATTGAAAACATTAAGGCGTTGACCGAGTTCACTCGCGAATATGGCGTGTACTAAGAAGATTAAAATTAAAATATTAAAAATAAAAAATTCTAAATCTTAGTTCACTGTTCATAGTTCATAGTTTGTCGATGAACTATGAACCCAGAACTACGAACTTCTGTAATTTTACATTTTGCTTTTTGATGTAGCTTTGTAGAAAAGACTCACCGTCATTTCGAACGAAGCCCCAGTGTCTTCTGTCGAAGACAGAAACAGGAGCGAAGTGGAGAAATCTACTAATAGCAGATTTCTCGACTCGCCTTCGGCTCGCTCGAAATGACAAATACTGTGTTTTCTGCTGAGTATTTTGATTTTCTTGAAACAGTGGAGTTATATAATGTCCAAGACAAAGAAACAAAAGAGAAAGCCGGGTGTTTGCATCCCCTGGGAGGAAAAGAAGAAAGAATTACCTAAAATCTTAGGGGATCAAAAACTTGTCCAAAAGGTATGGGAAGACATCGACGCATTGGGTTACGTTTACATTTGGCAGTGCTTGCTGTCATTTTGAGGTATATTAGATGCTCGATACTGGATACTCGATACTGGTCGAGCATCGAGAATCAAGGATCAAGGATCGAGAATGGAAACACTAAAATTATTATACGATTATTTCCCAACAGCGGTTTTTACCGGCAAATGCCTGGTCTTTATAAGTGAGGACTGGCGTGTCGAGCTTACCGAGCATAAAGACGGTGATTTTAGTAAGTCAAATCCGGAGCCTTCTGTCATACGGGTCAGAATCTTCAAAAAGGCGCTTAACGGGGAGTTTGTGCCGGGCCATTATGAGGATTTTCAGCTTGCGTCTCTCGGCGAACTAGCCGAGCAAATAGAAAAATACGTGCAGATGGCGATCGGCGCTAATCTGAGAGAAAACGTGGACTAACCGGCATCTCGATGCTTGATACTCGATACT
>CAZIED010000048.1:0-12154 GCA_964538525.1 uncultured Pirellulales bacterium
CGAGCACGCGGCTCATCGCATTAACACGGTAAAATACTGCTATATCTTTTAGAGATGCACCTTCTTCGACTAATTGTTCTATTTGTCGGGCGACAACTGTAGCCTCTTGGTTTTCATCCTCGAAACCTGTTACACAAACATCCCTGGCACGAGGTTTTGTGGGGACGAGCTTTTTGATTTTGCGATTCTGGTTGAAAACGATTAAATTATCAGCTACTTCAAGAATATTAGGAGAGCTTCGGAAATTCTCCTCCAGCTTAACGATTACAGCCTGCGGCCAATCATTTTCAAAAGCCAATATATTGCGTATGTCGGCTCCCCGCCAGCGGTAAATTGACTGGTCAGGATCGCCTGTAGCGCAGATATTATTATGCTGCGATACGAGAGACTTAGCGATTCTATACTGGGCATGGTTTGTATCCTGATACTCATCAATTAGAAGGAACTTGAAACGATTTCCAATCTCGCTGCAAACATCGGGACAGCTCTGAAGTAAAAAAGCGGCCTGCATCAATAAGTCATCGAAATCCAGGGCATTATGCTCAGTCAAAATGCGCTGATAATGGGCATATATTTTTGCTATTCTTTCAGTAAAAAAATCGTCTGCCTGCGCCTTGAAAAAATCCACGTCTATAAGATTGTTCTTTAGCCTGGAGATATATTCGAGCATTCGAGCAGGTGAAAAATCGGTTGTATTAAGGTCACAATCTTTTACTGCTTGTTTAATACACTTACTCTGGTCGGATTCATCAAAGATACTAAAGTTTGGTCGAATTGCCGCATAATCGGCGTATTGACGAAGAATCCTGACACACAACGAGTGAAATGTGCTTATGTGTGCCCCCGAAGATGTACCAATCGCAATGGCTCTTTGGCGCATCTCTTCGGCGGCCTTATTGGTAAAAGTTATGGCACAAATATTATACGGCCTGATACCTGCTTCAATAAGAGCAGCGATTCGATAAGTAATGACGCGGGTTTTGCCGCTGCCGGGGCCGGCAAGAACAAGTAAAGGCCCTTCCTTATGAAACACCGCTTTTTCTTGTGCAGGAGTCAGTTTTTGTGAAAGTACATTGCGCATGAATGAAGTTAATCTGTCCCTCGCTCCGTTTTTTCCGCCTGTTTCATCAGTTTTTCTTCCTGCTGCTGGAGTTGTTTATAAAGATCGGGTTTTTCAATCTTTATCCGGCCCAGCAAATTACGCCTTAAGTTGGGCGGATACTGCTCATCGTTGAGAAAATCAATAAGCGCAAGGTATCTTAACAACGGCAGCTCCACAAGGTCAATCCTCTGCTGGTCAGGGTATTCCGACTGGTAAAGCTGCCAAATCTCTCTTGCCAATTTTTCTCCGCCGGCCGCTGCGTCATCATCCCGCATAGCGTATCTAAAGTAACTCTCTCTCAAAAGTGCAAGTATTTGCTCGCTGGCATCGAATATTCCAATGCTATCCTTAATTTCTTCGAGGAAGCGATTCCTGGCAAATACTTCCAGCGGGACTTTAAATTCATCAAGAGGATAGAGTTTTCGCATCTCGTCATAGATTTTTTGAGCCTGGGTCGTATGGCCTGTCTGATAGAACAAAAGAATGGCATTCTTGAGCATATTCCGATGGCCATCCTGAAGAGATTTATATGAGCCGTCATCAACGGGACTTTTATATTTTTCAAGCACTGCCAGCATGGCTTCATTGTACGGCTGAAACATTCTTAAATCCGGCCGTAAAAAAATTTCTTTTGTCACCTTCTGCCCCGGCTGTAAAGCAGAACCAACAGGAGACTCAACCGGCACATCATACAAAAATATCTTTCCATAGCGGAACAAGTTTTGCAAACTATGGCCGACAATTCGGTCGGTATTGATTTCGGAAATCGCTACTTCCCGGTTTTTGCTCCTGGCAGCCTCCCTTAAACCTTTAACCCCCCAGTAAATAGCGTGACTATCGGGATGCCGCCAATCCAAAGGCAGGTGTTTGTTGGGGTCGCTGAAATCAATTGGACCATAAATATTGTTCAATTCTCGCATTAAAACCGGGTCAAGCTTCCATGTATTACGAAGATAATATGCCTTGGCAAAAATGTCAAGCTTGTCAAGTGTTGGTGAGCCTCTAAAATTGTCTATCACCTCAAAAGCCGCAGGCTTAAACCGGTCTGGATTCTGCCTTAAAGATAAATAATTATCAATAAACTTGCCGGCATCATTATTTGCAAATGTATCATCGGCGGTTTTTAGTGCCGTAACTAATTCTGCCACATCGGCGTCTTTTATAATTTGCTGCCAATCGGCTGGGGCTTTAACAAGTGCATCGAAGTATTCATTATCCGCAGCGCCGAGCAGCGGCTCCATAGCAAGGGCAAGCTGTATTTTGTAATATTTATGAGCATCATCCGATACGCCGCCGATTTTATGTTGAAAAATTCTGGCAAGCTCACGATAAAGCTCGATACTCTTTGGATTTAACGGAATGCCCTGGTCTCGCAGCAGCTCGTAGCCATTCTTGACCCAGCGCCACCGCTGGTCCGGCTGACTGGCAGGAATGGCTACCGAAATATTGTAAGCCATATTCCATGCTTGGAATTCCCAGACCGCAGCAAATCGGGGCTGTAATGTGGTTATCCACTCGGCAAGCTGCTTGGCGTCGAAAAACTGGCCTTGCTCTTTTAGGTTATCCGCCCTTATCCAGAGTGCATCAACAACGAGGCCGCGAAAAGCACCCATAGCAACGGTGGCAAATGCCAGTGAAGGAGGAGCATTTTTCAAAGGCTCGTTGATTATCAGCTTCATCTCCACGCGCTTGGAGTTTATATAATCCAGACGCAGGCCAGCCACGATAAGCAAAACGACCGTAATGACACTACAAATGCACCAAACTATTCCGTCGCGTAAACGCATAAGAAAGTTAATAGTTCATTGTTCATTGTTCATTGTTCATAGTTCATAGACTATGAACTCTGAACCCAAAACTCCGAGCTATACTATGATTTTTGCGATCTCTTTGAAACTGAAAATAATTAATGCAATGACCAGCAACAAGAATGATTTTATGCAAACCATAAGGCCGGCAGCTTTAGCAACAAACAACCAGTTCAACAGCCTGCCAGGGACGAGAAACTTTGCAGGATTAAATTTGTCGAACTCCGGTAAGAGCAGAATTACAGGCTTGAGAGTATAAGAATATATACTACTTAAGTTTTTGCCTAAAAAATTGAAAGATTCGATTACAAAACCGCTGAAGGTCGCAGTGAAGAATATCACAAGACAAAATAAAATCGCCACCGGAAACGATAAAAAGCTCGACGCCAATATGCCCAAACACGCAAGGAAAATCAAACGAAATAAAAGTAAAAGGACAGCCCTAAGAAAATTAGCGCTGAAGCTATCCGCCTTGTAGAGCACCTCAAGACCATCTTCGAGCGGGAAAATAACCACCGTATTATTCATAGGCACATTTACAAAACCGATGGCGAGATAGCCATCCTCGGCTACCGCATTGGCGGGCACTTCAATCTCACGAAAAGTTCTCACAGGGTCTTTGCGCAAAGGGGTGCTATACACAGGCACATTACTTTCCGTGCCATATTTAACCTGTCGGTAGTCACCGATGAACCATTGACTAAACACTTGCGAATCGGGGGGAGTTACCGAAGTCTCATATTTGAACCTGATAAATATACTCTCATTCGGCTCAAGCGGCTGAATATTATTAAATTCCCAAATGAGCTGTTGACCAATCCCTGCGGCACGTTTCTCCAGCTTCTTCTGGCTGGTCAATTGAGCGATGATTTCACTATAGGACATATTTTCCGGCAGTTGTCCGATAGTTTTTAGCCTGCTATAAATTTCATTGACCTCCTTGCTGACATCAGCTTCAGGCGGAGCTATGCCGGCACGAGCGGTATAGAACTCATTATATGCCTCGGCAAGCTCATCTTCAGGTGCAGATAAGAATCCGGGCATAATAAAAGTTATGCCGTATATTATGGATGAGAAGAAAAAGAGTAATACTACATCCAATAATATTACGCCTAACATCTTGCCCAGAAGAAGCTGGTAACGGCGGATTGGTTTGGTTATTACGGTATATATCTGTCTTTGGCTTATATCGCTGGTCAGCGAATAAATTGAAGCTACTATGGTAAGCAAACAAAGCAGGATACTGGTTAACGAGAGACCATAGCTTACAAATGTCTGAAGCCTGCCCTTCAAAGTGCCATCACCCGTCAAGGCAAATCCCATAACTGGAAGCAAGACCAGCAGCAAAATTATAAAGGCTGCAGCAATTTTCAGCCGCAAAGCCTGCCTTATAGTATTTGTAGCGACGGCCCAGATACTACGCATCGCCGGCCTCTCCTGCCTGAGACTTATTCTTGTCGGCCTGCTCTCGATGCTCACCTGTTTCTGAAGAGCGATCGGTGAGCTGGTCTAATATGCTTTTATCAACATTTTTTTGCCCCTCAGCTTTCGGCCCAGACTGTTCTGACTTTCCCTCGTCTTGCGGAACAACAGGTGTTGTTTGAATCTGCTCGGTTTTTTGCGTTAGCTTATTTAGCAATCCTTCGTCAGGCTCAAGTTTAAGACTTTCAACGAGTGTGACTTGTTTTAGTGCTTGTTTCTCAGATGAATTTCCCGGCAGTACCGATGCAGAAACCAGTTTATCGAGAAGATTTTCCTTTACTGGAGCGGTAAGGAAATCGCCGATTTGCGTAGTGCTTACTGCACCGCTTGTCGGCTGAGCAGCGAGCTGAGCCGTATTAACCGTCTTGATAAAAAACGTCTCAAGCCTTTCCATCGGAGAAGTTACTTCACACTGGGCATTTTCATCCCGGATTAGCTGCCTTATTTTCTCTATGACATTATTACTTATCGCACCAGTTGTGATCTGTCTTTTATCCGTCTGCATTAAAAGGTCTTCGACTTTACCTTCAGCCTGGATTTTACCGCCATAGAGAATGGCAATTCTGTCACAGACGTCTTCAACATCTGCAAGCAAGTGACTGCAAAGCAAAATAGTCTTGCCGCGTTCTGCAAGCTTCAGGATTAAATCCTTTATCTGCCTGGTTCCGATAGGGTCGAGTCCTGTTGTCGGCTCATCGAGGATCAGCAGTTCCGGATCATTTATCAGTGCCTGCGCCAGGCCGATCCTGCGAGCCATTCCTTTTGAAAATGTACCAACAGCTCTGTTAGCGACGGCTTTTAGCCCAGCCATATCGAGCAGGGATTCTATGCGATTTTTCCGTATATTAGCGGGCAGGCCAAATAATCTGCCGTAGAAGTCCAGCGTTTCGCGGGCACTTAAATATTTATACATATAGGATTCTTCAGGCAAGAAACCAATCCTCGCATTGATTTTTGGGTCATCCCCATTTCCGCCGAGAACTATAGCCCTTCCCTTGGTCGGATACAATAAACCCAGCAGTAACTTAAGAGTGGTTGTTTTACCTGAACCGTTGGGACCTAATAGTCCAAAAACTTCGTTGTATTGTATTCGCAAGTTCAGATTGTCAACAGCAACAACCTTGTCCCGGCCCCACCAATCAGAAAAAATCTTGGTTAAAGAGATAGTTTCTATTGCGTATTCCATAAGCAAATCAAAAATTAAAAATCAAAATGCAAATTTAAGGAAGCCGTCGCCGCTCTTTCGACCATGCTCAAGACAGGTTTGCGGCGATTCAACAATTTTTATTTTTTTAATTTTGATTTTTGATATTTACCCCGTCAGAAATCCTTATTCTATCGGTTACGTATTATACAATCGTTAAAGGATTTCTAACGGGGTTTACTTTCTTTATGGTTCGGAGTGTAATTCTTCACCATATCGGACAAGCCGGGCGCTGTTGAAAACAACGATCAATGTCCCCAGAAAATGCAGCATTGCCGCATAAATCGCTGTCAGCCACGCCGCCGAGGCTGCGGCAACGCCGAGAATAATAAATATAACTCCAAAAGAAAGGTTCTGGGTGATAACAGCCCTTGTCCTGCGTGAAAGTATTACCAAAAGTGGCAGCCGTCTCAGATCGTCACTCATCAGAGCTATAGAGGCGGAATTTATAGCAACGTCACTGCCGGCAGCACCCATTGCTATACCCAAATCACCCGCCGCCAGCGCCGGTGCATCATTAATCCCGTCACCAACCACCACAACCGTATGGCCGTCCTTTTTAATCTGCTCGACTATTGCAAGCTTATCCGTCGGCAGACAATGTGCTTTAACATCCGTGCAGCCCAGCTCTGCAGCGACGCGGCTGGCAACTTCATCCCTGTCTCCGGTAAGCATTGTTATCCTTTTTACGCCAAGCTCAAAAAGTCCCTTGACCGCCTGCCACGCTTCCGGACGGGTTTTGTCCTGCAGGCCAATCCAGCCGATGCATCGCGAATCTCTGGCTACATAAAGGGTGCTAAAACCCTGCTCCTCATGGAGACTGGGGTCGGGGACACCGGATACATCAATACTGTTTTCCTTCAAAAATGCTTCTCTTCCGACTATTATTTCCACTGAATTGACAAAAGCAGTCACGCCTTTGCCGGGTATTTCCTGAAAACGATCCGCCGGTGACAACGGGACATTTGCTTCTTTCGCTATTTCCAATAAAGCCCTTGCAGCAGGGTGTTTGCTCATCTGCTCGGCAGAGGCGGCAACGGCTAATAATTCTGCAGGTGCGACATCCTCGGCCGGTGTCAGCTTCGTCACGTACAGCCGGCCAGTCGTCAGCGTACCTGTTTTATCAAAGACCATCGCTGTCATTTTTCCAGCAATCTCAAGGTCTGCAACATTTTTTATCAGGATGCCCAGCCGGGCGGATGCCGAAATTGCCGCCACCATCGCCGTCGGCGTAGCCAAAATCAATGCACAAGGGCACGATATAACCAGAACCGTGATGGCACGATTGATATCGCTGGTAAAAAACAAAACGATGCCGGCAATCATCAAGACCGTCGGAGTGTACCACGTGACATAACGGTCGATAATCCTCATAATTGGAATCTTGGTTTGCTCGGCCTGTATAATCAGCGACTGAACCCTGCCGAGAGTGGTATCCTTGCCGGCCTTTGTCACAGCAATATCCAGAACGCCGGTAAGATTATTTGTGCCGGCAAAGACCTGCATCCCGGGAACCTTATCAACAGGCAAAGATTCGCCCGTTATGGTAGCTTCATTGACCGAACTGAGCCCTTTTATAACCTCGCCATCGGCTGATATATTATCGCCCGGTCGAACACGAATCAAATTGCCGGTTTTTAGGCCGCTAACGTTTATTTCTTTTTCGATGCCGTTGCTTTCGATAAGAGTTGCCTTTGTAGGCGTTAATTTAATCAGCTCTTCAATCGAAGCGCGAGCACCAAGCGCGGTACGCGTCTCGATTAGCTCACTTATCAACATAAAGAATGCAACAATACCCGCGGTAGCATAACTCTGCGTCACAAAGGCGGCGATTATCGCCAGAGCCACCAGCTCATCCATGTGTGCTTCTTTTTTTACCAGACTTTTTACTGCATGCAGAACAATTGGTGCACCAAGCAGCACGGCAGCAGCCATAGCCAGAATCTCGGTATTGAAGTCGTAACGGCCATAAATAAATCTGGATACGCCGCTGCTTATCAGCAGCATGCCGCCGGCTAATGTCCCCAATAAAGCTATGCTAACGCGAATCTGCTCGCCGTGAGTATGCTCAACTGCGATATCTTCCTTAAAATGTAAGTGCTCGTGAGCCATAATATTTATTTCTCGGATTTTGGTTCTCTCGACTGCGCTCGAGACAGGTTTATGGTCGGGTCTCTGTTTAAAAAGATTCTTATCTCCGTTCCTGCCGGCCCTTCAGTCGGTTGAATGATGAATTTCTCATCCGCATTATTAAGCACCTGCTCTAATGCTGCTGCATAAATATCCCGTGTAATAAGCTCTCGACGTTTGCGGTATTCCGGCAGTATCCGATGCAAATAATCGGCATTTGCTCTGGCAGATTCCACGACTTTTGTTCGATAAGCTCGTGCTTGAGCTATTTTTTCCTGTCCGGCCCCTGCTAATTGGGACCAGAGCAGCTCTTTGTCCCCCTCGGTGACGGCCTTATCATGCAGTGCAGCATATAGCTGCTCGGCGACCGGACCTGCGGCTCCGTTAAGGGTATTATCATAATAAGTCCTTGCCTGGCTTATGGCTTTTTGGCTTTCCTGGCTGGCAGTAATAGAACGCTGGAAGGCATCATCAACCTGCCGGGGCCAGATTCTATCCGTCAGCTGCATCGATACGACCTGTATGCCGCTTCCTATTCTGTCGAGCTTTTCCTGCAAAAGTTTCGTCACATGCTGAGTTACTCTGGCAACATGCTCGAACATTATGTCGTCAATGGTATAATAAGCCATAGCAGGCACTACGGCATCAGCAACCATATTCTCAAGCAGCGGCGTTACCTCTTTTGATATGACATCGGTGTAATTCTGCCCGGCTTCTATGGCTGCCAAATTCACATAGACATTACGAAAGAAACGCTCAGGGTCATCGATCTTATATGTCAGCTGCCACTTACAATGAATAATGTTGTAATCACTATCAGTTATACCCGCAATCAACCGGTCTTGGTTTTCACCGCGTGTAATGCAATAGCCGTCTTTTACAGGATTAAGCTTTTCCGGCACTCGGCCTTTAACTTTTTGACCTTCGCTAAGCAGCTCCGTTGCCGTCAAAGAATACCAGAACGAATCAATAGGTAAATTAACCTTTTTCTGGACAGGAATCTTTATAATTTCATCTATCGGATACGGGAACACCCAATGTAGGCCCGGTCCAAGGAGTCTTTCTTCGCCGATGCCGCGAATCTTTCCAAATCTTAAGACAAGCGCCTGCTCATCAGAGCCGACTGTTCTAAAACCCGAAGCCAGAAAGATAAAAACCAGCACAATCATTATCACTTTAAGAATTGCAAAGCTGATTCTCAAGGCCTCATACAGTGACTTACCTGCAGCATCAAGCTTTTCCTGAGCGAAGTCGAAGGACTCTTCGTGAGGATGTGTATCGGACGACTGCGCCATTTTATTCTTTTTATCTTCCTTCTTTTCGTTTGCCATGACATTAACTATCTTGACTGGGTATCAGCGATTTTATTGGGTTCATTAGACTCATTAAGTGTTATATCAGGAATCTTCTTTAGAAGTGTAAAAGGCTCAGCATCAGCAGGTATCACGATGGTAGTTCTTTCCTTCAACGTTTGCTTTAGTGCCTCAATATTCCGAAGGAAAATTGCCAGCTTAGGCTCTTCTTCCAGCATTTTATAGAATTTTGCAGCCTCGGCGTCACCCTGCCCCATTATGGCCTTTGCCCTTGCCTCGGCGGCAGCTAATAACTCTGTCTTTAACGAGTCGGCATTGGTTTTTATCTTTGTGGCCTCGGCATTTCCCTGTGCGATGGTAGCCTCGGTCCTGCGATTTCTTTCAGCCTTCATCCGCTCAAAAACATCTTTGCTGACATCTTCGCTGATCTTAAGCTGTTTTACGCCGAGGGTCTTAATTTCAACGCCATACCTTGCATCCGCAACCGTCTTTTGAAGCTCATTGAGCATTTCCACTTCGATTTGCGGGAACTTGATCTGATTTGGGTCGCTATTTACAAATTCGCTGAATGAATGTCGGCCGATGATTCTGTTCTGCGTATCATTAATATGGCTAAGCAGCTTGCGCTCTGCTTCCTTGGTGCTGCCGTGCTCATTTGCGTTAAAAAAAGCCAGCGGCTCGGAAATCCTCCATACGACGTAAGTATTTACTATAATCGGCACTGCACCCTTTGTAGTTGTCTCGCCGAGGTCGGCTTCAAAAGTGCGCATCCGCGAGTCAAATTTATAAACCTGCTGGATGGGTGCCGGCCATTTGAAATACAAGCCGGACTTGGTGATTTCACGAGTTGGCCGGCCAAAGGTCGTCACCAGAGCAGATTCTATTTCTCTTACCTGGAATGAAACAAGATAAAGACCTAAAACGGCCAAAACTAACACTATAAAGATAGTAACAGCTACACTCTTCATTTCTTTTTTTGCTCCTCTAAAACTGCCATATCATACAAACTCGGAGTTAATTTTTCCTGCAAATCAATTATGAAGACCTGTCTTTCATTCGGCTCTGCAACGACAACAAATTTCCGCATCTTTTCGAGACCCTGCTCAAAGACCATTAACCTTTGCTCACGCACATATATGTCCTTGGCGGCTCTAAATGCCTTGACCTGGCTGGAGAAACGCTCGCCGGTAGCGCGTGCAAGAGTTGACCTTTCAAAGGCGTAGCTCTGGGCGCCTCTTAACGTGGAAAATATATTGCCCTTTGCGTTTGTAAAGGCATTGTCTAACTTTTCAACAACGTCATCAATCGCGTTGGCGTCTTTACTTTCTTTAATCAGCTGATATTGGCGTGCAAGTGAATAAAGCCTGTCGGCATGTTCTACCGAGCCGGCAAGAGTGCTCAAATTTTTGTTTCGTTCTGCGTGTGCCTCCATTATAAGTGCCTGTTTTTTTTGCACAGCACCAACTACCTTTTGATAGTCCCGCGCTACTTCGGGCGGTGGATGGATGCCCTGCATGCCAACGAAAATTATCTCAACACCCAACTTTTCCCTGTCAGCAGCCGCTTGAATCTCTCTGGTTAAGATTTCTTTGGCTTCGTTCTTGCCTGCACCAAGCAGACTGTGCTGCAGGTCTTCTTCGGTATCAACTTCTATCTTGCTGCCGGTTGCGAATTTCGTTAGCTCCCTATAACAAATGGATTCGAGCACTTTCTCACTTTTCTCATGATTATAGATAAAAGAATAAAGGTCTTTAACTCTGTATTGAACAGGCACACTAGCCATAATCAAGCTTACCGGCACCGCTTCGGCAGAAGCTGTACCTGTTTGTTCGCTTGCCACGATTAACTGATATTCCTTTTCATAATGGCTCTGACCCCACAATAATGGCCCATATCCGACTTTCTCGGCCTTGGGGTCAATTTTGGGTACGAATCCAACGCTGATTTCCGAAATCTTTTTGGTTGGATATCTATAAGCAATATCGATCGGCCAGGGCCATTTAAAAGACAATCCCGGCCCATGACGCCTGACCTGGCCTGCCTGGTCAAAGGGGTTACCGAAATGCTCTATTACAACCTCTTCATTCGGCATTACTATAATGATGCAGCTTAATAAATACAATGCCACAGCAGAAAATAATACAAGCGGTATGATTGCTTTTTCCAGAAGCTTATAGAACCAAGTCTGAGAAACTTTGAATCCGAACTGATAATCCATTGTCTCGGCGGCACTACGTAATATCCCCCCCGGCTCACTGATAAGGCCCAGCAGTCTGCTGTCAAAAGCAGCTCTTGCATATTGGTCTTTTAGCCTGGGACGGTAAATATCCAGTACCACGTTTAGCGCAGTTTCTACACCGAGGGCGATAAGTAACACCGGAACAGCAAGGGCAACGATATTTACTACCACAAATATCCTAAATTGTGCTAATGCCAGACCAACAGCCACGGCAAAACACAGAATAGCGTCTGCGAACAAAAAACTGCCGGCAGATCTCAGCGGCTTCCATTGGGGCTGAACCGACATCCCGGCAGCATAGCGGGAAACCAAAAAGCTCACGAACGCAATGGCTGTCATAAAAACCGCACAAAGCAGCGCCTGTCTGTACTCGATATTAGATTCGGATTGAGCAGACTTGAAAAGGTACAGGCCAATGCCTATTTGATAGGCAGCGATAACGGCTGCGAATATAGGGATAAACCACTTTTCCAATATTTTAAGACGGTGTTGTGCTACGGCGAATAAATCGGCGTGCTCGACCTTTGCCTGAAAGATTTTAGATGCTTTTTCGTCTCCGGCTGACTGGCTCATATCGAGTTTTTCCTGCTCAGCCAAAGCACGTTGATGGAACTGAATAACAAGGACAAAACAAACAAAAGCCGCTGACAGCAGCAGCCAGCTAAGTCTATATACAGCTAAGAAACCGCTCCACCGGCCCAAGAAAAACGCAATACCAAAAAATACAACACTCAAAATCAACGACATCAGGGCTAAGTATTCAGCGCGTTTAGACGATATTGTCATTTTCTATCCCAGTTTTGTGTCCTGAACAAAAGAATCATAAGAGCCTATCCGAATAACCGGGTCATTATGAGGCCGAGCGAAAAGTTCGAG
>CAZIED010000049.1:0-12103 GCA_964538525.1 uncultured Pirellulales bacterium
TTGCCTCGTTACTATCCTTGAATACCGTGCCGCGGTCTTCAGCCTGCTTGAGGAAGGATAGATCCGCCCCAATGGCATAATCCGCGGCGTACACCCATCCGGAGCTCCAGAGGTACATCGCGACCAAGCCTGCTATAAAAAGCACCCGACTTGATCGGGGGTTAAATCCATTCTCTACTTTCATGGTATTCCAGCTCCTTTCTCTATTCGCTCGACCATCAAACCTTTGCAGACCAAGATTTTATTCCTGCTGTTAGGGATTAGTCGTTAGTATTTAGTCTAACGACTATCGACCAGCGACTATCGACATTGTTCGGGTGCGTGTCGAGTTTGTAGGTAAAACTCACAGCACGTCCGGACAGAAACCCCATGTCATTCCGACCGAAGGCCCACCTCTGGTGGGCCGAAGCGGAGGAATCTGCTTTGTAGGCAGACCTCTCCACTCGGCCAGTTGGCCTCGGTCGAGGCGACAAAAGGTGGCCAGCTATTATCTCGCAATTTCGTATTTCGCATTTTCGCATGTCGACCTACGACATACGATATACGATTGACGAACTCTATTCCGTATGTCTTCACTCATCTTGATGCAGTATTCTTATCAAAGATTCATGTCGGTGCAGTTTTCTACATTCAATTGGCTGTTATCTTTAGCCTTAATTGAGACGTTTTCGAATTTCCAGCCCTTTCCGTATGAGATTCGGCCTGCGGTGCCGGCTTCTACATCGATATCCTTGAGGTGGAAATTCTTTACGATAGATTCCTTCGTGCCGACGGCTGATATTGCTCTTTTGGCGCCGGTCGCCTTAATGTGTAACAAATTTACGTCTTTGACGTTGGGAGTGCCTTTCTGCGGCGGCTCAACTTTTTGGAGCATAGTTTTCCAGTGCTGCGGAATATTTTCATAGCTGAAACCATCCGGCAAAGATGAGTAACTATAACTTGGATTCCAGTCCATAGAGACTTCAACAGCAGTTCCTACACCATCCATTTCAATATCCTGAATATTGATATCTTCGACGATTCCACCTCTTGTTTTGGCCGATTTGAATCGGATCCCAACTCCTGTTCCTTTTGCCTTGAGATTGTGGGCCAATACGTGCCTGATGCTGCCGGAGGTTTCGCTGCCGCAGGTGATAAGGCCGCCGCCGGCACGCGAGGTGCAATCGTGAATCACTACATATTCAGTTGGGCGATTCACTCTGATGCCGTCGGCATCACGACCGGCTTTCAGGCAAAAATTATCGTCGTTACAGTCTATGTCGCAGTTCTCAACGAGAACATAAGTCGAAGAATCGATATCAATGCCATCGGTGCTTGGACCATTGCCATCGATGTTATTACGAATCACAAGGCCATCGATGGTAACATTTTTTGAATAGAGGATATGTACGGTCCAAAAACCAGCCTGTTTGAGGGTGATGCCTTTTAGCGTAATGTTTGAGGATTCCGCCACCAAAAGGGTGCGAGGCCGTTTGCAGTCGTAATCGACAATCCAGCGGAGGCCCTTTGGGTCGTATTCTTTGCGCATTGTCCGGTACTTGTCCCAGAAAGGTTTTCCCTGTGCGTGGATAGTGCCTTCGCCGGTAATTGCTGCATTGTCCTGGCCGATAATATTTATCAAGGCTGCCGGCCATTTCATTTCTATCCCGGCGACACGTGTATCTATTTCCGGATAGTCTGAAATATCCTGACTTCCGAGGATTGTAACACCTGCATCAATTCGCAAATTCACACCTTCTTTGACGAAGACGGAACCTGTCAGATAGTCACCTGGATCAAATGTGACGATGCCGCCTCCTTTGGCAGCGCAGGCATCAATGGCAGCTTGTATTGCCTTTGTATTGAGTGTCTTACCGCCGCTGACTGCGCCATAATCGTTTGCTTTGAAAAGGACTGTTTGCTGGGGCATTTTTTGGGCACCTGCCTGTTTAGACCACTGCGGCATTTGTATTTCCCTATCGGAAGAACCTGCTACAAGAATATTGTTGAAACTCATCAGCACTGCGAACAGAACCGGTGACATAAATAAGCTCCTTAACACAATACCCTTTGAATCTGGTCTATTATACGAAATGAGGATTTTATATATAAAATCAGACTTTGCCCTTTGCCGCAATATTAAAGTCTGATGAATTGCATTGGTGAGCACCAATTTTGCTCGAGCAAAATGGCAACTCTATATGATTTTAATCAAAAAGAGTTAATACTCGATACTCAACGAGGATCGAGCATCAAGACTTGTGGTGAGCCTGTCGAATCCAATCGAGAATCGAGATGAACTTATCAATAGTTTTTAAATTTTGCCATCCAGCCGTCGCCCCAGCTCTTCCAGTCCTCCGTGGTGACGCCGCCGGCAACGGTCCATGCATTAGCTCTATTGAAACCTTTATGCCAATTGATCGTCCACAACTCCTTCAGCCCAACTCTTCGGACGGTAAAATCCAAAAAAACAGCGTTTGTAGCGCCATCGTGACGATTAAGGCAGTAACGATTCATAGCATTTGCGTCATTACGATCCTGCCAGCCATCGTATTGCGGTGGAGTATCGTCATCATCCGGCCACCCACACCAGAAATAGTCATCCAGGAACATCGGTATATCGGCTGCACCTTTAACGTTAGGGGTCCTCCAAAATCTTTCAGCCGGTTTGTAAATAACAGCATCGCCCGGCACATGCACATAGCCATTTATCCCATAGCTGCCATAAACACCTACTGTACGCCCTCCACCGGAATCCCACGGAGGAACCTTTCCCCAAGCCAAAAACGTGCCGCCCCACCAATCGATGCCAGTAATCATATCAGGATTGGCAATTTTTGTGACCAGGGGACAAAGCCGTATCTTTTCGTTGGACGCGTAGTAACTCCACAACGCATCTATCCATCGGCCAGTGTTATACGTACGTCTGGGGAATAAGCCGTTGTTTTGGTCCGTGTACATTAAAAACATGGTGCCCCATTGCTTAAGGTTTGACTGGCACATAACCCCTCTTGCCTGCTTCCTAACTCGCTGTAAAGCCGGCATTAATATTGCCATCAATAACGCAATAATAGCAATTACAACCAAAAGCTCTATTAAGGTAAAACCTTTACGTGTTCGTATCATAGAATTTCTCCTTTCCCCAAACCTTTTTCTAATCGGACCTTTGCTATCATCCGCTTACCTATATTACTTATTCATTGTAATTATACTATGACCTTCAAGACAATGCAATTTTTATTTGCTTAACAATTTATTTGTTGTTTCCTTTCAATATTGAACATTCTCGATTGGATTCGACAGGCTCACCACAAGTCTTGATGCTCGATTATGTTTAGTCGTTAGGGATTAGTCGTTAGTATTTAGTCTAACGACTATCGACCAGCGACTATCGACTAACGAACTGACGCAGGGGCCGATATAGTCGGGTATCATCAATGAATATTGTGCCTTCACCGCCGGCCTGCGTATTGCTCTTGTTACCCAAGCCAATACCAAAGCTGCTCACACGAGTAAGGTTCACGCCCAGGTCCGTAAACTTCTTAAGGGGGATTGACCATTCCTTCCATTGATCTATCAAAGCTGCATTCGGATCATCGTTATAGATTACGGAATTACCATTAACCACCACATACAACGGTTCAATTTCATTACTCTTTATACCTATGTCTCTATCTTTCCATGCCTGCGCAGTAAGAGTGGTGTTGTTGGGAAAACTGACATTGGAGAATTTGGCCTCATACACTTTCGTAACATCGTGGCTAGTAACCACTAAGCCTATGTATATAGGCATAGTCATCGCTGGTACCTGCAAAGTGAACTGCGTCCACGTGGTGCCGTTAGGCGAACGATACGCTCTGACAAGCCCACCAGCCGAGCGCTCTAATCTCAACCAGTAAGGTGCGTGAACATACGGATCGAGATCAGCATTCGGATCAGCAGCAGTTCCTCTTGTTGTGGTACCGGCGGTGGTTAGACGGTACTGGAACCGCAGCCCCTTTGTAGGGTGAGGCGTGATCACAAGAGCGGCATTTGCCGCATTTGGTTCAAGCGAATCACGAATCATCACGCCCGCCTTCGTATCTAATTCATTGGGATCTATATTTGGGTCCAGACTTTCGACTTTTACTATAATCGAGCAGGCGCCGCTGGTAACCTCTTTATATGCGAAGTGAAACTCATCAGAGGTGCCAAAAATATCTGCCCCTTTGGACCTCACTGTATAAATACCTGCCGGCTGCTCCACGAAGCTGCCGCGATACGCAGGATAACCCTTGAACCACAGTGATAAGGAATTAACGTCTTCTAAAGTCCAGTTCTGTGGTGTCGACCATTTGCGTTCGGCCTCAGAATAAAACTTTCTTCCGCTTGTTTGATAGGTCGTTCCCTCGTTCACTGTACCATCGTTATCGTAACGCAATGGCATAGAGCTCTTGCCACTGCGATATAGACCTAAAGATTGCTCAATATATGGAGGATTAAAATAGCCAACAGTCATGCCCGTATTATTCACGGCATAATCCGACCACACATTGTATATCGGATTATTGACGTCGTAGCTTTCAAAGTCATCCACAATCAAAAAGTTGCATACCGTAAAGCTCCAGACATTGCCTTTGTGTATTGTAGTACCATCTGCCTCGACCTCATCGATACGCCAGTAATAGGTCTGTTGCCATTCAAGAGTATCGAGAGGATAAGTTACAGCGGTCTGGTTTTGGCTGACCAGTACGCCACACGGATCGGCTAATAATGTGGCTGCGTTGACATCCTCAAAGACTTTTCCAAAGTACACATTATGCTTGGCGGCTGTGTCCCCACCAAACCATTTAAGGTCCGCATCTCGAGGCACATCTTGTACTCGATTTCCAGGCTCAGGCATAGAAGCAAGAAAACTTAGGGCTGGATTGCCCACTATAATAGCCTGGATTTCTTCTTCTGTTATCGCCCGGCCATAGATTTGTACATCGTCGAGTATGCCGTTGTAAACACGCCCGCCATTCGCCATTTTGCCCATATACATGTTAGTAAGCGGATAGCTGGGTGTTAGGAAAGCTGCGCTCATAAGTAAATGACCGTCCAGGTACAGATTCACATTACCATTATCATCGCCCCATGTGCCCGCAACATGATGCCACAGCCCGTCATTGACCAAAATCGGACTAACGGGAGCGACTCCAGGGTTAGAAGCATCGGACTTATTGGGGTCGGAATGGAGGTGAATCATAACTGGAGTACCATGCAAAACACGGAAGCAAAGCTCACCGCCACGCCAAATATTCGCAGCAGTAACTTCTACATGGATGTGCATTTCGTTTTCCGGACCCATACCACTGCCGGTGGTATTATCACCGCCCCACCAAATTGTATTGATGCCTGTTCCCAGATTTTCTGACAAATTCATCCAAAATGCAACGGAGCCGGCGTCCGAACGCATCCCAATTTTGTATGCAGGTATAGTAATGCCGTTGGCGTCGACGGGGCCGGTAGTGCTGTTGGGGCTGAATCTCAGCCCCCCACCGAGATAGCCGGCTACCCAGTTCGGATCACCGGTGACTATACCATCATTGCCTTTGCCGCTTGCGTCAAAAGCAGTGTTACCTGAAGTCTCATTGAACCTATAGTTCACCATGAGCTGGGCCGAGGCACTACCCACTATGCTCAGGACAAAAACAAAACACGCAAAATAAATCAATCTGTTACGCATAACAAACCTCCTTCGAAAATTAAACGATTATGACTCGCTTCGGCCACAAAACATAAGACCTGCAATATTGTTTGCATTTCGTATTTCGCAATTTCGTATTTCGACATACGATATACTATATACGATTTACGATAAATATGCTCTCCACGTTGTTACTTTATTATCGTATATGCCAAAAAATGTTTTACGACTTGACTCTACCTCCTTCATAAGGAATTTCGCCTTCTGCAAACCAAAAACTCCTTAGATGTCCGCAGAAACAGGCACAGTACCTATCTGAATTATTTATAACAAATTGTACACTGCTATTGCAATGAAAAAATGGCATCTTCAATGAAATTATAGGGCTTTTTTAACAAGATTTTAATATTGATTAACTGTTCCTACAGCGAAACTCATTAAAAGATTTGATCTTAATTGCCGACCGAAACTGATAGAAAGTCATCTTTTTCATCAAATATAGAGGGGGTTAAGGTTACCTTAATGTACTTTTCAGCCCTTGAGAACCCGGTAGCATTGATTTGCAAGGGTAATATAATCCAATGGCCAGAGCTGTTCAGGTCGTCGCGTCGAATCAATAGAACATTGATCAAAAATTTTGGGCCAGCTGGTAATTCTCGCAAGCTCCCCGCAAGCGGATTTTGTGCAGGCCTTGAGCATCTTACGACGATGGCCCATAAAGAGTTTTACGGTTTCGCTAAAGAGTGACATATTGTAAATTCGGCTCACCTTTTCTTTTTGGCGGAGGAAGCTAACCATAGATGAGCTCACCTGCGGCGCGGGCCAAAAGGCTGTCGGCCTGACGACCCTTATTGTTTTTACCTCGCCGGCTGCCTGAAGGTATATGCTTAAAATGCCATAGTTGCTGCTGCCGGGCGAAGCCGTCATTCTGTCGGCAACCTCTTTCTGAACCGTGACGTACATACCATCCGCTATCGTTGGTCCTTTGATCAAATTCAACATTACCGGCGAGGCGACATTATAAGGCAGATTTGCAACTAAAAGGATTCTGCCGGGATATTTTTCACTCGCTTGTCCAAGAGCCTTTAAAACGGCTTGGCTGATTGTGTTCTGGCTCTTAAGAACATCGGAATTGATGATTTCAGTATTACCTTTATCTTTTAATTGATTTTTTGTTATTTCTGCAAGTTTTGTGTCGCACTCTACAGCGATGCACCAGCCGGCTTTTTCCGCAATTGTTTCCGTCAATGAGCCGGTGCCGCAGCCGACCTCCAGCACAATATCTTTCTTTTCGATATTTGCAGTTTTTATAAGCAATCGCATCAGGTTTAGGTCGATAAGGAAGTGCTGGCCGAGCCGTTTATTTGGCCTGATGCTCGCCGAAGAGAGTAATTGTTGTATTTGCCGTTTCGTCTGCATCGAAATGAAGTTAGAATTTAGAATTGAGAATTTAGAATTATCAAGCGGACCGGGATTTTTTCACAATCGTTGTAAGAATCGCAACCAATTCGTTCGATTCATTACTTAATTCACTTAGCTTATTAGCAGGAACAACTTCAGTTTTAATTAAGAGTCGAAGCCAGTAATAGGTTTCTCTGGCTTCTTCGAGAGCAATATTACATTTTGAAATGAAGTCGGCCTTACTCTGTGCTGCCGTAGCCTCTTCTAAATTTGCACCTATCGATGTTCCTGAACGCAGAACTTGTCTGCCCAAAACCTCCACACCGCTTTTTCTTTTCGCCAAGAATTGATAGAGTTTAACGATTCGACAGGCAAATGAAAATCCCCTTTCTTTTATATCTTTGTTACTTGACTTTTTCTTATCTTCGTTCATTGTTTTTCCTTTCAGATTTCTGGAATTACCTCTCTAAATTCTGAATTCTTAATTCTAAATTCTTCTTTATTGCTGCCATTTTTATCGCAGTTGTAATAGCAGCTTTCATACCGCTTGGATTGGCAAGATTCTTGCCGGCAATATCGAAAGCCGTCCCGTGGGCGGGCGATGTTCTTATTATCGGTATGCCGATAGTGACATTGACTGCATTCTCAAAATCCAGCAGCTTGATGGGTATCATGCCCTGGTCGTGATACATTGCGACAACGCCGTCAAATTCGCCTCGAACGGCCCGTAGAAAAAGCGTGTCGGCCGGGAAGGGACCGAGACAATTTATTCCCTGCTCTTGCGCAAGCAAAATAGCGGGCGATATTATACGTTGCTCTTCGTCGCCGAATTGTCCGTTCTCACTTGCGTGTGGATTCAACGCTGCAACGCCGATTTTCGGATTTTCCAGGTCGAAATATTCCTTCAACGCGTCATTTAACAAATCTATCGGCTCAAAAACTCGACCGATAGTGAACTTGTGCCGGACTTCAAATAGCGCCTCATGAATAGTGGCAAGAGCCACCTTTAACGGCCCGCTGATAAACATCATTGCCTTTCGCGGGGACTTGCAGCGCTTGGCAAACATCTCTGTGTGTCCGGGCCATTCGGCATCAGCCAGCTTCCAGCTGGTCTTGCTGACCGGCGCCGTCACCACCGCCTCTATTATTCCGTCCTGGGCGGCATCAATCGCATCGAGACAGAACCTTATTGACGCCTCGCCGGCGACCACGCTGGGGCCTTTTATCCAGGGCGGCACGGAATACTCATCGTAATCCGCTACGATGACTTTGCAGGGATAGTCTCGGCTGATTTTTTCGTGCTGATACCGACCCCAGAAAGGCTCAATCTCGGCTTTATCAGCGGCGTAGCAAAGCTGCTCATTCATACCGAAGACGATGAACTTTGCAGACTTGCGTATCACTGGGTCAGCAAGCGATTTAACGACAACCTCCGGCCCAATGCCGGCGGGGTCGCCCATCGTTACGCCGATGACCGGCTGCTCAGTTATCGAATTGTGGTTATTACTTTTATTCATAGAGATAAAACTTCGGGGCTCATAATAAACTTATCAAAAACCTAATTCTCTCAACCTTTCCATAGTCAACGATTGCTGCTGAGGCACAATTTTGTCCAACTGCTTTTTTATTGTTTTAACTATAATATCGGTCTCGATATTGACCACATCGCCGGCCTTTGCTACACCCAGCGTGGTTCTTTTCAGCGTTTCAGGAATCAGTACGACACTAAAGCTGCGGTCATCCATGTTTGCTATCGTCAAGCTGATTCCGTCAACAGCTATCGAGCCTTTGACTACCATCTGGTCGAGCAGCTCCGGCTCGGCTGTGAACTCAATATCGGTAAATTGGCCAGACCTGTTAATCTCCTTTATTGTTGCGGTGCCGTCGATATGACCCTGGACGAAATGTCCACCAAAGCGGTCGGCTGCCTTCATGGCCCGTTCAACGTTGACTGTCGAGCCGGGTTTTAATCTGCCCAGAGTTGATATTCTTATTGTTTCGGCGCTTATCTCAAAGGTTGCATGGCCGCCTGTAAAGTCGGCTATAGTAAGGCAGACGCCGTTTATGGCGATACTATTGCCGATTTTACAGTCTCGGCCCAGCTCGCCGAAATCTACAGTCAGCACGGCGCCACCGCCACTATAGCGAATCGACTTTACAGCACAAACCGCCTCTATAAGCCCTGTGAACATATCAAATTGAATATTTACGATTGATAAAATAGTGTCAAACGCTAAAATTCATTATAAATAATCAGTTATCAATAATCAATGGTTATTTAGTCGTTAGGGATTAGTCGTTAGTATTTAGTCTAACGACTATCGACTAACGACATCGAGTATCTGGTATCCAGAATCAAGAGGAATAAAATGAATACATTTTGGCTAAAAATAGCAGGCGTTGTTGTCTTGATTTTTGTCGTCTTTGTGCTGATAAGTGTTTTTACATCTTCTTCTCCTACTCCTTCACCTTCAGCAGCTCTTAAAGAGCAGACCGAGCCACCGGCAAAGACGATTTATGAGCAGTGGGAGCGAGATGACAAAAGACTGCGTGCTGAGCCGCAGCCTTTGGAACAACCTAAGACCAGCACTTCAGATCAAACGTCTGTTGAGCAGCGCCAGCCGAAATTTAAGGAGCTTGGCGAGGATGAAGACATCGAGGCGCAGCAGAAGTGGGAGTGGGTTATGAACCAGCGTAAGATGGGTCGGCTGCCGGTTATGGGCTATAAGCAGATGGTTGACACATCTCGTGAGATTATCCGGCGTTGGCCGCAGAGCAAATACGCTTTTATGGCTAAACGTGCGCTTGCCGACCTGTCCGAACGATACCACACAATGTATAACATTACCAAAGAGGAAACCGATCTCAGCAGTTTCTACAAATAAATCCGGACAGTATTTATGGATAATCTATTCAAGCACAACGTGCTGGATATCAAGGATAGTTTCATGGAAGACGCCAGAATAGTTCTTTATACAGGCGATTGCTTGGATGCACTAAGCGGTATTCCAGCGGATTGCATACAGCTTATAATTACATCTCCGCCATACAATATAGGCAAGTCTTATGAGCATAGTGCAGCTCTTGAGGAATATTTGAAAACAATGCAGCCGATTCTTTCGGAATTAGCAAGAGTGCTATTGCCTCAAGGAAGTCTTTGCTGGCAAGTCGGCAATTTCGTGGAAAAAGGCGAGGTGTTTCCGCTGGATATATATTTCTATCCTTTCTTCAAAGAGCTTGGATTAAATCTTCGCAATCGCATTATCTGGCATTTCAACCACGGTTTACATGCATCAAAGCATTTCTCAGGGCGTTATGAAACCATTTTATGGTTCACTAAGACGGACGAATATAAGTTTAATCTTGATAAAGTGCGAATCCCATCGAAATATCCAGGCAAGAGACATTTCAAGGGACCCAGGAAAGGACTTCCTTCTTGCAATCCCAAAGGAAAGAATCCATCCGATATATGGGAAATCGTCGCCGATGATTGGGAAAAGGAAATTTGGGACATTCCTAACGTAAAGTCAAATCACCCCGAAAAGACGATTCATCCCTGCCAGTTTCCTATTGAATTAGTGGAACGTTGTATTCTTGCCCTTACAGATGAGAATGATTGGGTGCTTGACCCGTTTGCGGGAGCTGGTTCTGCTCTAATCGCTGCTATTATGCACAATCGGCGGTCAATGGGTTGCGAAAAGGAAGCTGAATATATCAAAATCACGCGTAAAAGGATACACGAATACTATTCTGGAACTCTACGCATTCGTCCTATTGGAAAACCTATCCACGAACCGAATGGGCGTGAGAAGGTGTGTCAAATTCCATCTGAGTGGGGTACCATGAAAAGTAAGGAGGCTCTATTTTAGTGATTATCGCAGGTAAATATTCTTTCAATAAAGGTCTTGAGACAATTAAAGAAAGATATGCAGCATTGTTGAACGAGGTGGAGGATATAATCACAAAAATAGATGCTTCAATGTGTAAGACCAAGAAGAGCAAAGAAAAAACCATGCCCGGACGTATGCTTTACAGCCCAAGGAAATTGAGCAAAGCTTTTTGCTTGTCTTTTTTAGAAAAGGATTGGTCATCTCCAAGAGTCAAATGCGAATATTCAAGAGATTTCTACACAAATGGATATGAATCAAAGCCGTTGAAGAAAGGTGCTTTTCGTCAAATGGATTTTGTTAAGGAAAAGCTCGGAGTCGAAATTCAGTTTGGCAAATACGCTTTTATGGTTTATAACGTCTGCGCTAAGATGACAATCTTTAACAGACTTGGTTTTATCGACACAGGGATAGAAATTGTTCCGGTAAAAAACTTTGCTGATGAGATGTCCACGGGTGTATCTTATTTTGAGCAGTTTGTCTGGGATTTGGAACAAAGAGGAATCTCAAATATAGACATACCTGTCCTGATTTTAGGTATAGATAAATAAGTTAAACCTATTATTTGCCTTGATAGTATTGAAAGAAATTTAGAAACTTCTCACGGAGAAAATTCAAATGACTTGTTGTATTAATTCGGATGTTAACATACCTGTAATTTCGATAATCGCGGATTGTCTGCCGGAGGCGTGGGAAAAGGCGGTGCTTGCGGTATGGGATAAAGGGCTTGAAATCAAAACTCAATACGATAAATCCGACGACCCGCCAAGTAAAGACGCCACCGTCATAATCACAATAAATGACCCATTCCGCGAGCCGAGGATACATAAGAACTTCCCCGGCGGACCCGAGGAGCTTGAATCCTATCGGCAGGAAGTAGTCAACGGCATTCACGACCATTGGATAGACCCCGCTGCGGGCAAATGGACCTATACCTACCATGAACGGCTCTTTTCATACTCATCGAGTATCCAGTATCCGGCATCCAGTATCGAGAAGGTCGATCAGATTCAGTATATTATCGATTGCCTCTCACAGGCCGGGCACAGCAGACGAGCGCAAGCGATAACCTGGATGCCGGCAGCCGACTCGGGCACGGAGCATCCACCATGTCTTCAGCGAATCTGGTGCAGGCTTGTCGCAAATGAGGCCGGCGAATTGTCACTTA
>CAZIED010000050.1:0-12041 GCA_964538525.1 uncultured Pirellulales bacterium
TGATCACAGGACAATGGTATCATGCTGTTGTCACATATACATTTGGCACAGGCTCAAGTATCAAATGCTATCTCAATAATAATTTATTACAGGGTAACTGGACATGGGGAAACGGAAATTCACCGGTTCAAACCAACACAAAGCCTTTAACAATTGGTGGTTTGACTAATGGAGAAAGGTTAAATGGCGCCATCGATAATTTAATGATATTTGACAGAACATTGTTAGAAACAGAAGTTACTACCCTCTACAATAGATTAGCTGGGACAGTGATATTCTAAATTCTCTTTCTATAAAAAAGCAATTGGTAATACCAGCCGATTTTATACGCTATCGCTTTGACAACTAATTCTGCGAACAAAGCCACAATATAATGTGGCTTTTTTTCTTTCCAGAAGGTTACCATACCTGATTTTACTATGCTCCTGCCATATTGCTTAAGCCTACCATATTTGAGAAGCCACCTATTGTCTGCGAAGAATCTTCCGATATTAAAATACCGTTTATACATTTCCGGCAATGTGTAAGAGTGGCTATGGTAAACCTTTGCATCTGGAGCGTAGTAAACCGCATAGCCTGCTAAGATAGCTTTTGCAGCGAATAGCATATCCTCGTTCACGATGACGTTGTTTTTAAAGCCACCCAATTTATTAAAAATTGACCGGCGAATTGCTGAGCAGCAGTTGGAGCAGAAAAATGTTTTTAGACCAGAAACATTTATATCGTCTTTTGTTTTTACCATTGCTTGCGATGGATAATTAAACTCACGAGCGAATCGTTCTAAAGGTCGCGCATCTGGCTTGGGTAATTGACGGCCATAGCATATCGCAATATTTGGATCTGTTTGCATAGGTTTTATGATTTCTGCAATCATGTGTTCGTCAGCAGGTACCACATCCTGAGTGAGAAATACAACAAATTCGCTGTCGGTTTTAGCTACGCCAAGATTACGTGTTGTTCCGTGATCAAAATTCGTGCGATTCACTTTGATTACTTTGCAGTTTTGTCTCTTGGCTGTCCAATTAGTTTCATTAGTGGATTCAGAATCAATTATCAGAATTTGGGTGGGTTTTATGGTTTGATTTTGCAAGCTACCTAATAAGCTTTCAAATTCTTGACCTGCATTATAGGTGGGTATGATTATGGTAATTGCTTTTTTATCCATATATCGGGGGATTGTTCTTTCTCCGTTTTAAGCATATTCAATAAAAACACCCACCACCTTTCCATCAGTAAATCTCTCTAAGATTGACATATAATGCTTGGTTTATATCCCATAGCTGAATTTCATAAATGTTATAAAAAAACTTTATATAGAACAGATAATCTTAGCGACGTTGATCATACATCGTTCCAGCGGGCTCAGGAATTTTTTCCTCAAGTTCTTCTTAAATCTATTCAAAGTGCTATCTCTAAAATCTAACGATTCCGGAAACCAACCTCCTTTTGAAAGTTTGAAATTGGGCGGACAAAACATACATTTAGACAAAGTATGTCTCATATGGTACGTTTTTCTTCTCAATTCCCGATAAGCATAGTCATTCCAGATTTTTGTAAACGGTTTTTCCAAAACGTTACCTACTTTCATTGAATCGTCATAATCCCAGCAACATGGTACTACATCTCCATTAGAGAGAATACTCGCAATCTCCCAGGGTCGACGACAAACCATATCGATGCGGACACGCTCATAGGTACCTGGCTTGTACTCGAAGAAGCGATACCTGATCTTCTTCGGGACATATTCAGAGTCCAGAAAGTGCTCATCGAAGCCTGGGGTAACAGCCTTAACACTAAATCGGTCGACACCAATCTTTCGAGCAAGCCGGCGAAGTCTGCCCAATTCGTGCTCGTTGTGCCGCATTATCACCATTCGCATGTTGATATGCGTTGTGGAACCAAGGCGGTTTCTCATTTCAACCAGCTTCTGTAAACCGGAAAGTGCCTTATTAAGGCTGCCCTTCTTCCGATATAGCTTGTAATTATCTTCCTCAGCAGAATCGATTGCCACGATGAGAGTAGAAAGACCTGATGTTAGAATTTCCTCTAAATAAGCTTCATTGTCCAGAAATTGTGCATTGGTGCTGGTGACAGTTTGTATTTCCCGCTCGGATGCGTATCGAATCATCTGCGGCAGTTGTGGATTCATAAAAGGTTCCCCCCAATCCCACAGCACCAGGAAAAGCAAATAATCCTCCATATCGTTTATGATATCCTTGAATTCTTCAAGTTTCATATTTCGGGGTTTCCTGCCAAGCTTGTTAAGCGGCACCGGACATAGGGGGCACTTCAGGTTACAAATATTTGTCGGTTCGATTTGTAACATGAAAGGGTACCCCCAAGCTGTATAGTCAGATGTATCCAGCTGCACATGGTGGAGACGTACCCAATTATAGTATTTCTTTTCAGGGAGGTTTTTCCACTTATACTCTATAGTATCATGGACGAGGGTAATTGGTTCCTCAAACGAATTGTATCTGCTGCGAACGAATTTGTAGTTGATTTGAAGGTCCACGGTGTTCGAAATAGCGTTGGCAGCTACGCCATAGTAATAGTCCACAAGGGCCTTCGGAACAAATATGGGGTCAAAGAGAGAAGTGACTCTGAGGATAAAGTCCCAGTCCTCAGTATTTTCCAGCTTCTCATCGAACATACCAGCATACTCAATAGCTTTGCGCGAATGAACAATTGTATTAATGTCGATGTAATTGCCGTTCATAAGATTTTTAAAACTAAAAGGCATACCTATTGTTCCATCCTGGATGATATTTCCGGTCAGCGGATCTTTTCGATAACGATTGGCCATACAGTAAGCCACCTCTCTCGGTGTATCGACATTCGTTAGTGCATCGTTCATATTTGACAGAAAGTCCCGGTGCCAGTGATTATCTGAGTCAAGGTAGGCAAAGAATGAGAATCGAGCCTTTTTAAGCCCGGCATTTCTTGCAGCACTGAGCCCGCTATGAACAATATTATGGTAGATGACCCTGTCAGACAAATACGGCTGAATAACTTCTCTGAGATTGTCCTCGGAGCCATCGTCTATGATAATCAGCTCATAATTTTTAAAAGTTTGTGAAAGTATGCTTTCTATTGCATTAGTAACTAAATTAGCACGGTTCCATACAGGCATAATTATGCTAAACATAGTTCATCCTTGGTAAGAAATATCACAAATTCGCTGTCGGTTTTAGCTACGCCAAGATTACGTGTTGTTCCGTGATCAAAATTCGTGCGATTCACTTTGATTACTTTGCAGTTTTGTCTCTTGGCTGTCCAATTAGTTTCATTAGTGGATTCAGAATCAATTATCAGAATTTGGGTGGGTTTTATGGTTTGATTTTGCAAACTGTACAATAGGTCTGCCAATCTCCGGCCTGCATTACAAGTGGGTATAACTACTGTAATGGCTTCTTTATCAATCAATCTCGTATTTTGACCTTTTCCAGTTGAGCTATAATCAGCCAATCATCTATGCCCTTTCCAATACTAAATCGCTCAAGTATCAAGTATTGACAGTTCAGCACATAAATTCATCTACATTTTTGGCCAATGTTATGTAAAACCTTTTTTAACAAAGTTAGGTAAAAATTAGCATGGGGGTCATGTTTTTTTACCATTCTGTAGTGATTTAGAATTTTCTCCTTTAATGTAGGTAACATTGCCAAAAATCCCTGAATATTCATTCTTGGTGCCCTTTTCGCTCCGACTAAATTATCAGGATGTTGTCTGTACAAAACAAGCTTGTCGGTAATATGGATGATTTTGCCATGTTCGGCAACTTTGATGGCAATCCACCAGTCATGCATTATTGCATCTTTTGGAATAGGCAGTGATACGTTCTTGGCCCTTTTGTTAATCATTATTGTACAGCCGGTTGCCACGTTCTGCGATATTATCCTGTTCAAATCATCATTTTTGCGAGGCCAAATCTTCTCATAAGCCCATTTCGAATCAGCAATTTTTTTCAAATTTTCGTCCACTACTATTAAATCGGAGTGCACCATTATGGATTTGTTAGGATAATTCTTTTCCGCTGCTCGCATGGCCTTTAACGTAACTTCTATTTTTTGTTTTAACCAAACGTCATCCTGGTCGCAGAACATGATATACTCAGCAGTCGAGTATTCTAACAAACGTTGAAAGTTAAACTTTGCTCCAAGGTGATGATCATTATCTTCAATTATTTTTATCTTGCTTGAATATGTTGACAGATATTCTTTTATAATACTGAGAGTATCATCAGAGGATTCGTCATCTCGGATTAAGAGCTGCCAATCTTGGTAGGACTGGGCAAGAATAGAGTTTATTTGCTCTGCTAAATACTCTTGCCCATTATATGTTGCTAATAAAATATCAACGCTTGGTTTATGACTCATTGGCGAACCTGAAAATTGTTATAAATAAACTTTCAAAAAACATGTCAAGCCTTCAATTCTGTGGCGTTTAGCATTCAAATAAATTTACTTTTAGTGAGCGAATCTTTTTTTGATATATTTAAGAAAGCGATACAATCTTGGCCATCTGGCGATCACTGCTTTACCTTTGCTCTTCAGTCTTAAAGAAAGAGTAATACCTGGGTACTTTTGTTCTGCCAACGCAATGGATTTAGAGAGAACGTTTGCGAGAAACCTATAGTCTGGCCCCTTAATCTTTGGCTCGTAAGTATTTCGTCTGTAAGAATCGTGAGAGGTTATTAAATGTATTCCCATTTTTTTGCCCATCTCAAAGAGATCGCTTCCGGGATGGGGAGTGTAAAAGGCTGGCGAGCAATGAAAAGGCCTTATCTCCTTGAGCATAGATAGTGTTTCAAGAACCTCTTCTTTTGTTTCAGTCGGTAAGCCAAGCATATAGTTTGCCCATATCTTTATACCTAATTCCCTGCAAATGCAGGCCGCTTCAAGATTTTGTTGGCGTGTACAACCTTTGCGAAGAAACTTTAGAATGCGGTCCGAACCACTTTCAAAGCCGATAACGAGAAGTTTTAGGCCAGCGTCACGCATCTTCTCAATTACGTCACGATTTTTACAGATTATGTCCGCCCTTGATTGTGCGACAAAGGATTGGTTGGACCCCTCGGCTTTAATCTGGCTGCAAAAATCCAACACCCACTGCCGGTCTTCTGTGAGACAGTCATCGTGGATCATAAAAGAATTGAAACGATAACGCTTGTACAAATATTTTAATTCCTGTATGACATTGTCAACGGAACGACGACGCACTTTCGGGCCGAACATTATCCTTTCGGCTGGCTGACAATAATTACAGTTGTATCTGCATCCTCTGCCGGCAATAAGCGTTACGAAGGGTGGTTTTAGAAATGGTACGAATGGCTCTTCCGGATTGTCAAACAGATCACGGTCTGCCCATGGCGAATCATCCAGATTTTCCAGATGCTCACCTTGTACTATTTTCGGTATATTCCTGCCGTCGGATACGTCCAGCACCAATTTCGGAAAAGTAATTTCTCCCTCACCTCTGACTATGTGGTCGAAACACGTTAAATTTTCAAGCTCCTCAGGGCAAATTGAGGGATGAGGTCCACCCGTGAAAATTTTGGCTGTTGGTTTTAGTTCCTTGATGATTTGAGCACTCATGACAGAAGCTTTGTAGTCCACGCTCATCATAGTAATTCCAAAAACTTCACTTGTTTTGTCCGCAACCACCTGGCGATAGTGTTTCCACCCTTTAAGGCGTCGAAGGTCTATGAGATCCACCCGATGGCCTCTATTCTTAAGTGCCGAGGAAAGAATTGCCAGGCCGTGGTTTATCCATGACCCTTCGTTGCCTTTGAGCGAATTAAAACCACAATCGGTAATGCCGGGATATATAAGAGTAACATTCACTTATCATAACCTTTCGATAGTACCTTTATCATTCTGATTACCACTTTTAATAAACTGCTGGCATATTCTCTTCTCAAAGTGTTGGGTGGAAATATGTTGTCCCTGAATTCATAGTAATACTTTAAAAGCTTCCAGCCATTTGAACGATGAATAGCTTCAAGCTCACTTTGAAGGTTTTTAAGTGTTACGTTTTCTTTGAACAGATATTCTGATGTGTCCACCATATATGAGCTTCCTATTGGACCTTTTATTGAGTAATTTGATGAAACCGCTATAAAGTACCTTGCCTCCTTCTTATCAAGTGAGACAAATGAAAATTCGCTTCCGTTTTTTGCAATAGCCAATTCTTGCGTGTTATTGACTCCTTCGAAGATTGGAAAGATATTTGATGCCAGAAAAACTTTTTGACCGTAAATTATAACATTATTAAAAGCACTTTTGAGCAAAACTTCAAACTCGTCAAGATAAAGTTCCTTTTTGTGCCATGGATTTTTACAATTTGTTAAATCCAAGTAGAAATGTTTGTTAGGCGTAGAGACAATAAAGATTCCATCATTTTTAAGCATCCTTTTTATTTCTGCCATTACCTTGTCATGTTCCTCTATGTGCTCTAACGCTTCAAAACAGATTATGACATCAAATACTTTCTCTCCTTCTATAGTAACTTCTGTCATAGAACCTTTTATGAACTTTAGATTATCTGTCAGGTACTTTATGCTCGCATGTTTTATCGTGGATTCACTTATGTCAACACCAATAACTTCATTAGCTACCTCTGCAAGCATATAGCTTCCATATCCTTCGCCACAAGCAAGATCGAGTACCTTTTTATCCTTAACAAATTCCTTTGCGAATCTGTAACGGTGTAAATGCTCATAGTTGATAATGGGATCTTCCATCCATGGAAGAAATCTCTCTCCATCTTCTTGTAATAGAGAATCCTGTTTTTGTTTTACAATCGATTTGCTGGGATTCTTTTTAGGATTCATGTGATTTCCGGGAAAATATATATCATTGAGTCGTCATTCACTACGCATCTTGACCATTTCTTTGTTTATCCTATACTCGGATATAACTGTACCTGATTTTCCCTGAATCTTAATCTCTCCATCTTCTAACAAAACCACTCTGTCGCAAAATCTTTCGACAGCATACAGATCGTGGCTTACAAATAAAATTGTCCGGCCATCCCTCTTGAATTTCTCGAAGCAATTATAACACTTCTGCTGAAAATCAATATCCCCTACCGCTAAAACTTCGTCCACCAGAAGTATGGGACTTTCCACACTTACTGTGATAGAAAAGCCCAGACGAACCTGCATGCCGGAAGACAAATTCTTCAATTTCGCGTCGTTAAATCTTTCCAAGCCGGAAAAGTCGATTATCCAGTCATATTTTCTCTCAATTTCTCGCCGTGACATTCCAAGCAAAGCACCATAAAGAAAAATGTTATCTTTAACTGTAAGGTCGCCTTGAAAGCCCACCCAAAGCTCAAGAAAGGGAGCTATATCTCCGTTGACAGTTATAACTCCCGATGTTGGCTCGAGCACCTTCGCTATAAGTTTTAACAAAGTTGACTTGCCCGCACCATTTTTGCCTATAATCCCTAAGAATTCGCCCTCATTAACTGTCAGGTTTATATCGCGCAGAGCATAAAGCTCCTCATAAATGTTTTTACTCAAAATACTAACAAATCTCTGTCGCAAGGTTGTTTTTCTGTCATGTGGCAGGCGAAATATTTTAGTTACTTTTTCAAGGGCTATCATAGTACCTCTGCAAAACTGCGAGATAATCTACTGAACATCGCCAAGCCTATAATAAATAAGCTCGCTGCTACGGAAATTATGATTATATGGTTCGTGAAACTTAAAAAACCGCTTCCTGGCCCAATTAATGCTTCTCTGCATCCTTGAATAATTCGGGCTACCGGATTTAGAAATATCAACTTATGATATTTCTCCGGTACTATCGCTATCGGATATATAATCGGCGTCGCCCAAAAACCAAGCTGAACAAACACCTCCCAAATGTGATGAATGTCACGAAATCTCGGATATACCGAGCACAATAAAAGAGCCAAACCTAATACAAATATGTAAAGCTCAACCAAATAAATAATCAAATACAATGCGCTGATCCGAAAATGAGAGCCTGAGAAAATGAAAAATAGAAAAAAAACTCCTATATTCAGCAGCAACGTCAGCAGTGACGTCAATGAAGATGCTATAACAATAATCCAGCGCGGGAAATAAATCTTTTTAAGTATTGACGCCTTACCTAACAATAAAACCATACTGTTCAGGGTCACTTCGGATAGAAAATTCCACAGGATAATGCCCAGCAATAGGTACAATCTGTAGTTTTCAGCTTCCCATCTTACGAACACCGAAAAAACAAGATACAAGGTTCCAAACATCAGCAGAGGCTTAAGCAGGCTCCAGAAATATCCGAGGATGGAGTTATCATATTTAATCCGGAAGTCTGTTATCGCCATTATCAATGTCAGAAACAGGTAATTTTTCCTCCCCGGAAGGTTCTCTCTCCGTTGCCGTTTTATATATGGCAAGAGCGATTTTTTCGGTTCTTTTATCGACATATCTACACTCTTCCTTTCCTAAATGTCCCTGTATGATAGAGCTGTCACTATCTTTAAATATTACAACAGCATATTGGGTCTTATCAGGGATCTGGCCATTTTTATATTCCAAACCCTGACGCTGGGCATAAAAATTTATCCGATTATCCGGCACTGCTAATAAATCTTGCTGCTTTGTATTTTTTGCCAGCCAGTCCGCAGCCTGGCGATAACTGCATTTATCGCTTCGTATCGGAGTGAGCAATTTGGGCGTGCACAAGACTAAACCGGCTATAAGCAATATGTAAAACCATAGTTGCGAATCTCGACAGCCTGCAAATCGGCTTTTCGAAAAAATAGCTCTTAACCAATCTCCCAGCACCTGTAATCCAGCCGGCACAAAGAAGATTGTAAAAATGACTAATGACAAGACGTGTCTCCCACTTATATAGCCGTGTTGGCAGTACAGCCATACCAACAAAGGGATGTTGAAAGCAATCAACGCCGCGACCAAAAACCTCTTCGGCTCAAGCCAATCTCTGTGTCTAAAAAACTTATATGAACCCAACAACAAGGCCGGCACAAAAAACCACATCAGTAAATTACCCGTCTCTTCAAACAATTTTGTAAAAGCCTTCGCAACGCTGACCGGCGTAAAACCGGGCCGTTGCACGGAATCCGCATAGACCTGCTTACTGCCGTCACTTTTTTCAGTGTCGCTTATGTATCTGACAAATTGGCCGACATGCTTTTTCGGGAATATTGCTCCTTTCAATTTCATATAAGGACCCGCTGGGGCTAAAAAACCAGCTAATAACAGAACCAATGCAAATACTGCTTTGCTTATGGTAATATGTTTAGCTCTAAAGGGCTGCAAAACCAGCCATAAGGCACCAAAAATAACCAATTGAGCGCATTCCGGCCGGATAAGATAGCCCAAACCGGCAGTCAGTCCTGCAAAACCAAACCACCACCATTTATTATCTTTTAATCCGTACATCAAAAACAGAAATCCCCCTGCCAGAAAAAACAGATATGGCCAATCACTCAGAGCGTCGCTTCCATATTTAGCGGGATTGGGCAGTAATATAAGAATTAAAATAGCCAGAAAACTATCTGTCGGCTCTAATATCTTTCTGCCAATAACATAAAGAACTACTGCCGCAAGCAATCTGAATATTAATGTCACAACCTGGGCGGAATAAATCCAGCTCCAAAGAGCTAAGCTATTGTTGGTTATTTTCGCTATTTGATGTGCCATAAGAATTAAGAAAGGATAACCCGGATGTTGATATTCGCTCATCATTGTTTTAATCGGGTCAAAAGCTAGATTTCTGGCATAATTTATAAATGTCACTCCATCCTTTGCGATAAGAACAGTCGTGCTGACCAGATATACACCAGTGGACAAAGTGATTGCTAAAAGAATGAAAACATAGATAATGTCCTTTTTAGTGTTAGATTTTTTAGAGATGTTTTTAGTACGCATTTCTACCTTTTATAATGTGCCAAGGTGTTTGCAGCAAAATCAACAAATCCAGTCCAAACGTCCAGTTTCTAACATAATATAAATCGTACTGCAATCTTTTTCTTATTGAAGTATCTCCACGGAAACCATGAACTTGCGCCCAGCCGGTCATTCCAGCTTTGACCTTATGCCTGAGCATATAGTTTTTGTAATCTTCGCTGAACTGTTTTACGAAAATTGGCCGTTCCGGCCTGGGACCGACCATACTCATCTCGCCTTTTAAAACATTTATAAGCTGAAGTATTTCATCAAGACTTGTCCTGCGAAGCCATCTGCCTAGGGAAGTACATCGCAAATCGTTCGACGTAGCCCATTGCGGGCCTTTTTCGCTTTCTGCATCAGATTTCATTGTTCGGAACTTCAATATTTCGAATTCTTTCTGATCTAATCCTACTCGCGTTTGTTTGTAAAAAACCGGTCCTTTTGTGGTTATCTTAATAAGCACAGATATTATGCAAATAGGAACAGCTAAAACAACCAAAAGAACTGTAGATACCACGCGGTCAAAAATCTCTTTTAATACAACATTTACTCCATTTAAGGGAGAATCTGCTGCTGAGAAAAGCATTTGCGGGCCTATGGTTACTACTGTAGGTTTGCTTATAGAGGTTAGATTTCCCCAGTCAGGAACGATGCGCACGGTAATCCCCAAACTCTGCAATCGTTCTAAAAGCGGATATGCCATCTGAGCATCCGTCCCACTAAGAGCAAGGTACACTTCATCCACATCTTTGGGATTAACCAGCTCTATCAAATTCCCAATCGACCCATATACCGGGATATTTAATATTTCAGTACCGATACGACGGCTATTATTATCCACAAAGAATCGGCACTTAAGCCCCAGCCAGCCGGCTTGCTCGATATCATGAACGAGCTGTTGACCTCTTTTTCCTGCGCCTACTACCACATAATATCGAAGATTATAACCTTTTGCGCGGAGATATCGCATTACGTACATCGTGAAGAGGTGTGAAACGGTCAAACCGCCGAATAACATAATTGTGAATAATCCCAACAGCTTTCGTGAGTAAGGTTCGCTCTCAGCATAGTAAAGAAACGCCAGCAATAATAACGCTGCAATGATAGTGGCCTTGATGGTATCTATAAGCTGCCTGAACATACCCCACATCCTTTTGGGCTGATAAAGCCCCGTGAACAAGCAGCTCAGATAGCAGATAAATGTTACGGGCAGTATTAAGGTTAGATGTCTGTCGAACTCTGGTATCCCTTTGGGAGTATTGAATAATCCCGAGTGAAATCTAAGGTAATAGACAGCGACCCAAATGCAGACAATGACTACGATATCAATGATTGAACGAAATAAAAAGAAAAAAGTTTCATATCTTTTTAACATACTTCGCTTTCAAACTTATCAAGAGAGCGCCAGCTGGATAATTTTATTTTTGGGTATGCGGTTCTGTCATCCATTCCTGAACCTTCCTTCTTTATGCAATGTACCCCATGAAGCATTGTTCATTGTTCATTGCTCATTGTTCATTGTCTATGAACTACGAACGATGAACTATAAACTAAACTTCAAGTGCTTAGCGGTTACCGTACATCGATTCGTAGTACTTCTGGTAGTCGCCGGAGATTATGTTACCAAGCCAGTCCTGGTTTTGAAGATACCAGCCGATGGTCTTATTCATGCCCTCTTCAAAGTCAACCGAGGGTCGCCAGCCCAGCTCAGCTATTATCTTACTGGCGTCAATGGCATATCGCCGGTCATGTCCGGGCCTGTCTTTCACAAATTTAATAAGTGACTCTGGCTTACCCAGACGTTTAAGTATCACATCAATGACCGCAAGATTCGTTTTTTCATTACAGCCGCCAATATTGTAAATCTCTCCGGGCGGCGCCTCGGCTAAAACCTTCCATATTGCTTTGCAGTGGTCATACACATACAGCCAGTCCCGTACATATAAACCGTCACCATAGACCGGCAATTCCTTATTATTAAGGGCATTATTGATCATCAATGGGACCAATTTCTCCGGAAACTGATAAGGTCCATAGTTGTTTGAGCATCTGGTAATATTATATTTTACGCCCCAGGTATGGCCGAAAGCCTTCACCAAAAGATCCGCAG